>JBAWDM010000095.1:0-2404 GCA_049590735.1 Asticcacaulis sp.
GCCTTGATGGCGGCACTTGAGGCGCTGTCTTTCTGGAACCAGAAGCCGATGAGCAGGTATGAGGCCAGCCCCACCCCTTCCCAGCCGAAGAAGAGCTGCATGAAGTCCGCCGCCGTCACCAGCATCAGCATGGCAAAGGTGAACAGGGACAGATAGGCAAAGAAACGCGGGCGCGATGGATCTTCGCGCATATAGCCCCAGCTATAGAGGTGCACCAGCGACGATACCGATGTCACCACAACCAGCATGGTGGCCGACAGGGCATCCATGCGCAGGGACCAGGCCGACTGGAAGGTATCAATATGAATAAAGGGCAGGAGAACCAGCGTGAAGTCTGGCATACCGCCCCATGTATGGGCGGAAAATACGACCCAGCTCAGGGCGCACGACAGGAACAATAAGCCGGTCGTGATGGATTGCGAGGCAATATTACCCAGCCACCGGCCAAAGCCGCCCACAATAAGCGCGCCCACTAGGGGGGCAAAAACGGCCAGTGTAACGAAGGTCTGCATTTGAGAAAGCGATGATGTAAGCACCTGAGGCTTATCCTTTCATCATGCTGGCGTCGTCGACGGCGATATCACCGCGATGACGGAAGAAGGTCACAAGAATAGCCAGCCCGACAGCCGCTTCGGCTGCCGCTACCGTCAGCACGAACATGGCCATGATCTGCCCCGACACATCATGCAGATAGGCCGAAAAAGCCACAAAGTTGATATTGCAGGCCAGCAGGATCAGTTCCAGCGACATCAGAATAATGATGACATTGCGGCGGTTGAGAAAGATGCCGACCACGCCCAGCGTGAACAATATGGCGGACACCGTCAGGTAATGGGCAAGACCGATGATCATTCTGAAATTCCTTCTCCGGACTTGGCAGGCACAACCTCAACCGCATCCTTGCGCTTGCGGGTGACCTGACTGAAAATATCCTGACGCTTGACATTGGGCCGGGTGCGCAGGGTCAGGACAATGGCCCCGATCATGGCAACCAGCAGAACAAAGCCGGCGGCTTCGAACAGATAGATATAGGTGGAATAGAGCGCGTGGCCGATCACCTTAGTGTTGGATTCCGCGGCCGTGAAGGCTTGCGGTAATTGACCCGCCGCCGCCCCTTTTTCAGCAACCGCCAGGCTGATCATGACCAGCTCAAACGCCAGTATGCCGCCGACAATCACGCCAATGGGCAGAAAATTGCTGAATCCTTGCCGCAGCTTGACGAAATCAACATCCAGCATCATGACGACAAACAGGAACAGAACAGCCACGGCACCGACATAGACCACCACCAAAAGCATGGCGAGGAATTCGGCCCCCAGCAGCACGAAAAGACCCGCCGCAGAAAAGAAGGCCAGAATGAGGTACAATACACTATGTACCGGATTGCGCGCCGTGATCACCAACAGGCCTGCCGCGAGCGTCACGGCTGCCATCAGGTAAAAGGCTATAGCGATTAAGGTCATATCTTCCTCATACCGGTAAGGTGCGCTGGGGTAGCGCGCCCTGCCCCCTTATCTGTAGGGGGCGTCTAATTCAAGTGATTTGGCGATCTCGCGTTCCCACCGATCGCCATTGGCCAGAAGCCTCGATTTATCATAAAGTAGTTCTTCGCGCGTATCGGTGGCGAATTCGAAATTCGGCCCTTCGACAATGGCGTCGACCGGACACGCTTCCTGACACAGGCCGCAATAGATGCATTTTACCATGTCGATATCATAGCGCGTCGTGCGGCGGCTGCCGTCAGCCCGGGGCTCGGCCTCGATCGTGATGGCCTGAGCCGGGCATATGGCTTCGCATAACTTGCAGGCAATGCAGCGTTCTTCGCCATTATTATAACGGCGCAGGGCATGTTCGCCACGAAAACGCGGGCTGATCGGGCCCTTTTCAAAGGGATAGTTGATGGTCGCCTTGGGCTTCATCATATATTTAAAAGCAAGACCGGTGGCGCCGACAAAGTCGAGCAGCATGGCCCCCCTGATCCCTGATATTATACGCGAAATCATAAGGCACCTCCGAAAACACGGTAAGCCGAAACCAGAACAACCGCTGTCAGTGAGATAGGCAGAAAGACCTTCCAGCCCAGACGCATCAACTGATCATAGCGGTAGCGCGGCACAATGGCCTTGGCCATGGCAAACATTACAAACCAGAACACCACCTTAAGGATGAAACACAGAAGGCTGGCGATGGTCAGCATCCAGGCCGGCCAGTTGAGGCCGGATGTCGGGAATGGCAGGCTCCAGCCACCAAAGAACAGGATGGTGATCATGGCGCACATCAAAACGATGTTGGCATATTCACCGATCATGAAAAGCAGGTAAGGCGTCGAGCTGTATTCCACCTGATAACCGGCCACCAGTTCCGATTCCGCTTCGGGCAGATCGAACGGCGGGCGGTTGGTTTC
>JBAWDM010000096.1:0-13358 GCA_049590735.1 Asticcacaulis sp.
GTCGTGGGAAGGCTGATGGCTGTGGGCGTAGAGCGCTATCATACCGATCTGCAACGTTCTGAAAAAACTTACTTTTTGCCTACGGGCGAGTCGTACCTTCTGGCCACACATACGATTTCAGAAACCCCGGCCCCGCAATTTTCTGCCGAAGGCGTTGCCGCCGCAGTGCGGCAAATTCAGGCCGGAAAAATCCACTATATTCGTTTTTGTGAGGATATTATGCGCGCCGGCTGTGTCGGCTATATCGTCTCTCTGAGTGGTCAGCGGGCCGTCTATTATGGCCGCAGTGGCGAAACCTATGTTGAGCCGTTTCCCAGCTAGAGCAAATTTCGATCAAATCATGTGGGAAAACGCTTTAACGCGCCCCGAACAAAGCCGAGCCGACACGAATTTCGGTCGCCCCGCAGGCAATGGCGGTTTCAAAATCATCGCTCATGCCCATGCTGAGCTGATCCAGACCATTTCGGTCGGCAATCTGTTTCAGATGCGTAAAATAAGGGGCGGCAGGGACACCCGCCGGTGGAATGCACATCAGGCCTTCGATGCACAGGCCATAGTCGTCACGCACGTTTTTCAGAAAGGCGTCCGCCTCATCCGGCAAAACACCAGCCTTTTGCGGCTCCTCGCCTATATTGACCTGCACATAAAGTTTTGGCGTCCGGCCTTGTCTGGACATCTCATCGGCCAGAACACGGGCGATCTTGTCGCGATCAACGGTTTCAATGACATCAAAAAAAGCCACAGCCTCGGCGGCCTTATTACTTTGCAAGGGGCCAATCAGTCGCAAATCAAGATCAGGGTATTGATCCCGAACCGGCCCCCAGCGCGACAAAGCTTCTTGCACGCGGTTTTCGCCAAAGCATCTGTGGCCCTGTAAAAGAACGGGCGCAACCGCTTCCCACGGCTGGTTTTTCGATACGGCCGTCAGGTGCGCCGCATCCGGTGCGCGGCCCGCGTCGGATAGTGCCTTGTGAATCTGCGTGATCAGCCTAGTATAGACTGTCTCAGCCGGGATGCTTTGTGATGACATACAGAACCCGCTTTCAGTATTTGCTCGATAAGGCACAGGCTATAGCCCATGCCAACGCCGCAATGAAGCCTAAAGCTACGCCTCTGCCGCCTCTGTTTTTCCTGACCGATCCGGCCCGTACCCCCCACCCCGAAGACATAGCCATCCATTTGCCGGAGGGTTGCGGCCTGATTTATCGCCATTTTGGCGAAGGCCATGCGCCACAACGCGCCGCCTTACTCAAAAAAATAGCTGATGATAATGGCCTCATCCTGTTGATCGGCGATGATGAGGCCCTGGCGCAGGCAGTTAGCGCCGATGGGGTGCATTTGCCGCAGCGACATCTGTCCCGCGTCAGAGACATTAAGGCAGATCATCCCGCATGGATCATCACCGCCGCCTGCCATGATGCAGATACTTTACGCGATCTGGATATGGATAGCGGCCTTTCGGCTGTTTTTGTGTCGCCGGTATTCGCCAGCCAAAGTGCATCCGCCGCCCAGACCCCGCCTATTGGCGTAAAGGCCTTACGCGCCTTGACAGACTTCGCCAACCTGCCGGTCTATGGTTTAGGGGGTATTGGCTGCGACAATATATTGTCCCTGCAAGACAGTGGGCTGTCCGGCATTGGCGCCATAGACGCTTTCAAACTCTGAGGTGGCAGACTATTTGGACGATCGCCTTAGAAGGAGAAGGTCGTTTCTAGGCGCACACGGGGTTGCGACTTATTGCCCTGAGTGGCATTGCGGGTCGCTTCGGGCTTTAAATTATCCGTCTTTTCGCCAAAGCCCAGTGTGCCACCCACGCGCAAAGAGGGTGTCAGGCGATAATAGGCACCGGCATCAATATCATTAGCACCCGCCGGGCTGGTCTCAGGCTGGTTGACATCGAACTTGACGCCCCACTTGCCCTGAAGATTGAATTGATAAACCTTGGACTGTGGTTTGGAGAAGCTGGTTGTATCATTGCTGATATAGCTGTCGCCCACTGGCTTAACCAAGGGTGCCAGTCCGGCAATTTCGCCGATGTTTGAGGCGGATTGCGGTCTGACCGTGCGTGTTTGTGCCGACGCAACAACGCTGCTTCCGGCAAAAGCCAGAACCAACATGCAGACCGCTATGGACACAACAGGTTTCATCACTTCAATCTAATCAAACACGATATCAGACGCCATAAGCGCCTATTTCGACAACTCTATGACAAATATGAATTAAAGCCTCTTATATCCTCACGTCAATTCGATATGGCGTAAATAGGTGGCAAGGCATGGATTCACCCGGAGGCTGTGTTGATTCCGCCACGCATGGTTAATGCAGGTGACTGAGATTTACATATTTTTTCGCTCTGTGTCAGATTTGATGTCTAACAAGCGTCCCGCTTAAAAGGTTCGCCCCATATCCGCCCTTATTTACTGTTGAGTTAACAATCTTGTGAAGCTACTCTTGTCAGACCCCTGCCCGCCTATGCTATAGAGGCTGGTCTTTGGGCTATAGGCAGCCGGTTTCCGGGTTATGGAGACGGGGTCTGGAAGCGGCCAAAATATTCAAGGAATACCATCAGGATGATCCTGTGGCATTCACCTATGCGGAGTGATCAGTCTATGACGTCTATGCGGCATCCGATGCAACGCGCATCAGCCCTGCTTCTGCTTGCCTTCGGTGCCAGCCTGTCCCTAAGCGCCTGCGCCGGTTTGGGCAGTAAGGCGCCGGCATCTGCCTATGCCAATAGCAATGAGGACTCCAAGATTAGCCTCAGCGGGATGTTTGGCGGCAAAAAAGACAAGCCTGTCGACCAGCAAGCCGGTATTGGCGTCAACGCCTATCTGTGGCGCGCCTCACTGGATACCATCTCCTTTATGCCGCTGACCTCAGCCGATCCGTGGGGCGGCGTCATCTTGACGGATTGGTACTCAAACCCGCAAACGCCGGATGAGCGCTTTAAAATCACCATCTTCATTCTGGATGCCCGTCTGCGCGCCGATGCGCTCAATGTGTCGGTTCAAAAAGAAACCCGCGCCGGTGATCGCTGGGTCACAGCCGCCGCCTCTCAGCAAACCCAGCTGGATATTGAAAATGCGATCCTGTCGCGCGCCCGAGAATTGCGCCTGTCGGACGTCAAGGACTAGACTTTAAGCGCATGCTTACAGCCTGAACCCACAAGAAAGCGGTTGTGAGAAGATCACGGCCGCTTTTTTTATGGTTTTGCCAAACAAGCCACCCTATAAGCAAACATCCCTTTTTCCGAATAATCGCATAAAGTTTTATGGCCCGTTATAACCCTAAAGAAACTGAACCCCGTCAGATTAAGCGCTGGAATGACGCTCAGGTTTTCCTGACCCGGCAAGATCCCGGCAAGCCCAAATATTATGTGCTGGAGATGTTCCCCTATCCGTCCGGACGCATCCATATGGGCCATGTACGCAACTATGCCATGGGTGATCTGGTGGCGCGCTTCAAGCGGGCGCGTGGTTTTAATGTGCTGCATCCTATGGGCTGGGACGCCTTTGGCATGCCGGCGGAAAACGCCGCCATGGAACGTAAGATTCACCCGAAGGGCTGGACATACGACAATATCGCCGCCATGCGCGGTGAGTTGCAGCGCCTGGGCCTGTCGATCGACTGGACGCGTGAATTTGCCACCTGCGACCCCGACTATTACGGCCAGCAGCAAAAATGGTTCAACGCCCTGCTGAAAAACGATCTGGTCTATCGCCGCGAAAGTCTGGTCAACTGGGATCCGGTCGATAATACGGTTCTGGCTAATGAACAGGTGATTGACGGCAGGGGCTGGCGCTCCGGCGCTGTTGTTGAAAAAAAGAAGCTGACCCAATGGTTTATGCGTATTACGCGCTTTGCCGATGATCTGATTAGCGGTTTGGATACGCTGGATCGCTGGCCCGACAAGGTACGCCTGATGCAGGCCAACTGGATCGGCAAGTCGCGTGGCCTGAAAATGCGCTTCCCCTTTACGGGTGCTACGCCTGCCGGTGCCAAAGAGACCGGCCTTGAGGTCTATACGACCCGTCCCGACACCCTGTTTGGCGCCAGCTTTATCGCCATTGCCGCCGATCACCCGATCGCTTTGGGGGCTGCGGCCGCCAATCCGGAGCTGGCTGCTTTTTGCAAGAACTTAAGCAAGGGCGGCACCACTCAGGCCGAGATTGATACCGGCGAAAAACTGGGCTTCAACACCGGTATCCGCGTTAAACATCCGTTCAAACCGGGCGAAACCCTGGATGTCTGGGTCGCCAATTTTGTTCTGATGGACTATGGGACCGGGGCAGTTTTCGGCTGTCCGGCCCACGATCAGCGCGATCTGGACTTTGCCCGCAAATACGGCACCGAAGTCAATGCGGTCGTTCTGCCCAACGGCGCCGATCCCGAAACCTTTGCGGTCGGCACGGAGGCCTATACCGGCCCGGGCACCCTGTTCAATTCGTCATTTCTGGATGGTCTTGAGATCGAGGACGCCAAAAACGCCGCGATTGAAGCCATAGAAGGCATGGGGCTTGGCGAAGGGGCAACCGTTTTCCGCCTGCGCGACTGGGGTGTATCGCGTCAGCGCTATTGGGGCTGCCCCATACCGATCATCCACTGCGAAGCCTGTGGTGTGGTGCCGGTTCCTGATGACCAGTTGCCGGTCAGGCTGCCCGAAGATGTGACCTTTGATGTGCCCGGCAATCCATTGGAACGCCACCCGACCTGGAAGCACGTCAATTGCCCGACCTGTGGCGGTAAAGCGCGCCGCGAAACCGATACGCTGGATACTTTTGTCGATTCGTCGTGGTATTTTGCTCGCTTTACCGACCCGAAAGCGCCGACCCCGATCAATAAGCAGGCGGCTGATTACTGGCTGCCGGTCGATCAGTATATTGGCGGTATTGAACATGCCGTTCTGCACCTGCTCTATGCGCGCTTCATTACCCGTGCCTTGAATCATTGCGGTTATCTGGACGTCAAGGAGCCCTTTGCCGGCCTGTTTACCCAGGGCATGCTGACGCATGAAACCTACAGCAATGCAAACGGTCAATGGATTGAACCGGCCGATGTCGAGATTGACAACGAAGGTGGCAAACGCACGGCCCGTCAGATATCCACCGGCGAAGTTCTCACCATTGGCGACATTGAAAAAATGTCAAAATCCAAAAAGAACACGGTCGCACCGGGTGATATATTTGATACCTACGGCGTTGATTCGGCTCGTCTTTTTGTCTTGTCGGATTCGCCTCCGGAACGCGATGTGCAATGGTCGACCTCAGGCGTCGAAGGCTCTTGGCGCTTTACGCACCGCGTTTGGGATCTGTTCGATTCCCTGCCCGAACAGGATATTCCGTGTACGGACGAAGCGGCCGCTGCCGACCTGCTCAAGGCCGCTCACAAGACCGTCAAATTCGTCACAGAAGGCTTTGAAGGCTTTAAATTTAATGCCGCCATTGCCAAGCTCTATGAATTTGTCACCGTCATCCGTCAGGCCGATATCGCTAAAACGGGATCGGCCGCCCGCCGCGAAGCCCTCACCCTGCTGGCCGGGCTGATTGCGCCGGTAACGCCGCATCTGGCCGAAGAATGCTGGACGCGACTGGGCCAGGACGGCCTGATCGCCGAGGCGGCATGGCCGGAATTTGACGCCGCCATCGCGAAGGACGATGTCTATAGCCTGCCCGTTCAGGTCAATGGCAAGAAGCGTGGTGAGGTTTTCGTCCGCATTGGCGCGACCGAAGATGAAATCCGTGAAACGGCGCTTGCGGATGAGGGCGTAAAGCGGCATCTTGACGGCGCGACCCTCGTTAAGATCATCATCGTACCCAACCGAATCCTCAACTTTGTGGTTAGATAAATTATGCACCGGACGCTCAGGATTCTCACTATATGCACCGTGGCTATTCTGCCCCTGGGTCTGAGTGGATGTGGCTTTGTGCCGCTCTATGCGCAGCAGGGTTTGACGAAAAGCATGTCGGAAATCGACATAGAGGTGCCTCAAACCCGAACCGGTTATTTTGTAGAGCAAAATCTGCGTAAGAGTTTTGGTAGTGAGGATACATCGGACAAGATCTATACATTAACCATTTCTATGTATGAACGCCAATACAGTGTCGGATTGATGGCTGATGATACGTCAACCCGCTCAGAAATCACCAGTTCTGTGAGCTATACTTTAAAAAACACCAAGACCGGCAAAGATATATTTAAAGATAACTTTAGTGAAACCGTCACTTACGATACATCGCAGTCACCCTTTACCGGCGTTATTTCACAACAGGACGCGCAAGAACGCATAGCCGGTAGTATTGCGCAAAAAATTCAAACCAATCTGGCTATATATTTCCATGAAAACGCCAAAGCCCGACCATGAAGCTGGCAAAACGTGCCGAAATAGATACCTTTTTCAATAGACCGACGGCGCATATTGCTGGTGTTCTGATCTACGGTAAGGATCGCAGTCAGGTTATTGAGCGTTGCACCGCTCTGGCCAAAAAAATCGTGCCGGACATTACCGACCCCTTCAATGTTTCGCTTATGACCGACAGCGACATTGAAAACGATCCGGCGCGCCTTGAAGGTGAATTACAATCCCTGTCTATGATGGGCGGCAGACGCTTAATTCGTCTGAAGTTTTTTTCTGAAAAAGCCATTTTGGACAAGGCGGTTGCCGCTAGCCTTAAGGCCCATGCCAGCGGTGCGTTCAACCCCGAGGCCTTTATCATCATCGAAGCCGGTGCGCTGGGCTCGGATTCCGCCCTGCGGCGTCTGGCTGATGCCGACAAAAATCTCGTCAGCATCGCCTGTTATGAAGACGAAACCGGTGATGTTATCCGCATGGCCCGTGAAGCGCTGGCTGCCGATGGCGTGAGTTTAAGTAGCGCGGCTATGGACATATTTGCCCAACGCCTGCCTAAAGAACGTGGCATAGCCCGTCAGGAAATTGAACGGCTGATCCTGTTTATCGGACCGGCTTCACACAAAACCCTTAATGAGGTGGAGCTTCAGGAATTCCTGGGCGTCGAACCCGAAGCCTCCCTGTTCAAGGCCGCGTCCGATGCCTTTGGGGGTCGCATGAAACCGGCACAGGCCGGATTAAGGCGTGCATTTGCCGAGGGCGAAAAAGGGGCCGATGCCCTGCGCGCGCTAAGCCAGCATTATAATAAGCTTAAGCTTCTCAAATCCAATCTCGACAAGGGCTTGTCCCCAAAAGAGGCAACGCGAAACGCCGGTGTTTTCTGGAAGGACGAGGACGATATGTTGCGTCAGGCGCGTAACTGGCACTTCACCACACTGGATGGACTGGCGCAGGATTTGATCGAAGCCGATAAGGCCTGCAAGTCTACCGGTATGCCCGACCTGCTGATCACCGAACGTCTGTTCTTACAAATTGCCGGAAAGGCCGCCAGAGCCGGTTTGCAGGCTTGAAATTTAAGCCTCTGTCGCGAATTTAACGCCCATATGTACGTACGGCGTGGTTAAATTCGCCACAGACGATGGTTTACAAAAAAGATCAATTATTTCATTAACTTACGGCACAGATCATCCAGCTGTTCCAGGCTTGTATAGCCCAGTCGTAACTCACCCTTGCCGCTGCGGTCATCCAGCCTGACGACCAGACCCAGCGCTTCCTGCAAATCCTGCTCAAGTGACAGAATGTCGGCATTGGTCTGAGTGCGCGTTTTCGGCGCCGAAGCCGGCTTGGGTGTCGCCTGCTCATCACGCACAAGGGCCTCAGTCTGGCGCACCGACAAACCCTTGGCGATGACCTCATCCGCCAGACCAATCGCGTTTTTGGCGGTAATCAGGGCGCGGGCATGACCGGACGACAAACGTCCCTGAAGGACATGGTCCTGAATAACATCTGGCAAATTCAACAGGCGCAGGACATTGGCAATGTGCGAACGGGACTTGCTTACGACCTGCGACAAGGCATCCTGTGTGCGGCCAAAACGATCCTGCAAAACCTTATAGGCGCGCGCCTCTTCGATGGGGTTCAGGTCGGTACGCTGTACATTTTCAATAATGCCGATTTCCAGCACATCCAGATCATCCATCTCACGAATAATGACCGGCACAGTATGCAGACCTGCTTTTTGCGCCGCCCGCCAGCGTCGCTCACCGGCAATAATCTGGTAGTGCCCGGACTGACCGGGCGCAGACCGCACCAAAATAGGCTGTAAAATGCCTTTTTCGCGGATCGACGCTGCCAGTTCTTCAATCTCAGTTTCGTTAAACAAACGGCGCGGCTGATCCGGATTACGCACCAGTAATTCGATGGGCTGCTCCATGCCACGCAACGACTCAGCCCCACGCTCAGCCTGAGTGGCGGCATCCGTCATCGGGCTGTTTGTGCCCTGATCCCCCAGCAGGGCCGAAAGACCACGGCCCAAACCTCTTTGTTTCTCTGACATTTATTGTTCTCTTTCTGGACGGGTGCTTCAGGCCGCCTGAGCCTTGCGTGTGCGCTCCCGCGCCACCAGTTCTCTGGCCAGGCGGATATAGGCCTGACTGCCGGTGCATTTCATATCATAGATAAGGGCCGGCTTGCCGAATGACGGTGCCTCAGACACCCGTACATTGCGCGGTATAACCGTCTCATACACCAGATCGCCAAAGTGTGACCGTACATCACCCTCAACCTGACCGGACAAGGCATTACGCTTATCAAACATGGTCAGCACAATCCCCTGCAGCCCTAGCTTAGGGTTCAGGCTGCCGCGTACCAGATCAATGGTTCGCATCAACTGGCTTAAGCCCTCAAGCGCAAAAAACTCGCACTGTAAGGGCACCAGAACCGCATCTGCAGCGCTCATGGCATTGACGGTCAGGAGATTAAGCGAAGGCGGGCAATCAATCAAGATATAGCTATAGGGGGGCGCATCCTGATCCAGCCCCTCTAAGGCATCACGCAAACGATAAGAGCGGCGTTCCGCCTGACCAATTTCGATTTCCACGCCCGACAGATCGGGATCAGACGGCAGAAGCGACAGACCCGGCACAGAGGTTCTAACGGCCGTATCACCAATGGGGCGCTGATCGACAATCACATCATAAAGCGAGCTTTCGCGTTGTTTCTTGGGCACACCTAAACCCGTTGAGGCATTACCCTGCGGATCCAGATCAATCAGCAGCACTTTTTCACCGATAGCCGCCAGAGCCGTGCCCAGATTAATGGCGGTTGTCGTCTTTCCGACCCCACCTTTTTGGTTGGCAATGGCCAGAACCCGCACCTTATGCGCAGTCTTATGGGGAGCGGGCGAAATATTATCGGGCACGGCGTAGCCTCCGGATATGGATCACACGTCCGCGCGGATCGCTTATGGACACAAACTGTTCTACGTCAAATTTCCAAAGATTTCCAGCTTCCGCCAGTTCACTTTCGACGTTTTCCCCCTTTAAAAACCACGGATCGGCTCCCTTGTGGATAAAGCCTTCCGCAAAGCCCAAAAGCTTCGTCATGGGCGCCACGGCCCGTGCCGTCACCACATCGACCGCTATGGCAATATTTTCCGCGCGATCGTTTATAACCGTAGCGGGCAGATTAAGTTCACTCACCACGGCCTGCAGAAACCGGCAGCGTTTGGCCAAAGAGTCAATCAGATAAACCTGAGGCGGCGGGCCTTCAGAATGTTTCAGTAAAATCGCCAGCACCACGCCCGGGAAGCCGGCACCGGCCCCCAGATCCGCCCAGATCCGTGCCGCCGGCCGATGATTCAGCAATTGCGCACTATCCAGCACATGTCGCGACCAATAATGAGGCAGGGTGGCAGGCCCAACCAGATTCATCACAGAATTCTGTTCAGATAATATCTCATAAAAACGCTGAAGGTCGCTCAAAGCCTCTTGTTTCACGTGAAACACAAGGTGGCCCCGCATAGCCTCAGCCGCCATACTTTCCGTCAGACTGGCGGTCATGCTGAGCGCTTATTTCGGTTGCGGACATAGAATAAAAGTGTTGTCATCGCCCCCTGGGTCATGCCTTCTATGCGGCCCGCCTGCCCCAGGGTTTTAGGCCGGATGCGATGCAGCTTTTCACGCGATTCATTGGAAAGGCCAACAATACCCAAATAGTCGAGATCATCCGGCAGACTCAGATTCTCATCCTTACGGAAGCTTTCGATCTCTGCCCTTTGACGCGGCATATAACCGGCATAAAGCGCATCAATCTCGACCTGTTCATATAGCGCATCCGGCCATTGCGTAATTTCCGGCCACAGGGCCTCAAGCCGTTCACGCGTACAGCTATCATAGGCCATCAATTGCGTGACATTGCGTCTTTGGCCATCGCCATTGACATGTATGCCCTGACTGAGCGCTTCCTTGGGTGTGGCGACCATTGAGGCTGCCCGTTCACGTATTGCCGCCAGTTCTGACTTTTTCGCCAGCCAGGCGGTCTTACGTGTTGTACCGACCACGCCCAGTTCCAGCCCCTTGTCCGTCAGGCGCTGATCCGCATTATCCGCGCGCAGGGACAAGCGAAACTCAGCGCGGCTGGTGAACATGCGATACGGTTCCGTCACGCCGCGAGTCACCAGATCATCAATCATGACGCCGATATACGCCTCATCACGGCCAAGCACGGTTGGCGCATAACCACCCGCCCGCGCCGCCGCATTCATACCGGCCATTAACCCTTGCGCGCCCGCCTCTTCGTAGCCGGTTGTGCCATTGATCTGACCGGCCAGAAACAGACCCGCCAATGATTTTAGCTCCAGGGTCGGATGCAGTTCGCGGGGGTCGACATAGTCATACTCAATGGCATACCCATAGCGCTTTACGACCACATCTTCTAATCCCGCCATGGTGCGCAGGAAAGCCAGTTGCGTGGTTTCTGCGACACTGGTGGAAATGCCATTCGGATAGACCGTGTCATCATCATAGCCTTCGGGCTCCAGAAAGACCTGGTGCGATGTCTTATCGGCGAATTTGACAACCTTGTCTTCAATAGACGGACAATAGCGCGGGCCACGTCCGGCCAGAAACCCGCCATAAACTGCCGACTCGTTCAGATGTGCGGCAATAATGGCGTGGGTATCGGCATTGGTGAAGGTGATGCCGCAGGTAATTTGCTCGCGCTCAATACCCCCCGTCAGGGTCGAAAAGGCCTGGATCGGGTTATCACCGACCTGCTGCTCAAGGCGATCCCAATGGATGGTCTTGCCATCCAGACGGGCCGGTGTGCCGGTTTTCAAGCGCCCCATATTGAGTTTCAGATCATAAAGGCGCTGACCCAGACCATTGGCCGGCGCATCACCCCAACGACCAGCGGCCATACGGTTTTCGCCAATATGGATCACGCCGCGCAAAAATGTGCCTGTGGTCAGGACTACGGCCTTAGCGAGATAGTTTAGGCCGTCCGCATCCACAACACCCATAACTTGCGCATTTTCAACGATCAGATCTTCGGCCGCGCCTTCAATAATGGTCAGGTTGGGTGTCTGAAACAGCTCGGCCTGCATGGCCTCACGATACAGCTTACGATCAATTTGCGCCCGTGGCCCGCGCACAGCCGGGCCTTTTGAAGCATTAAGCACCTTAAACTGCATGCCGCCAATGTCAGCCATGCGCCCCATGAGGCCATCCAGCGCATCAATTTCGCGCACCAAATGCCCCTTGCCTAGACCACCAATGGCCGGATTACAGGACATTTCGCCCAGGGTTTCCTTTTTGTGGGTGAGCAAAAGCGTCTTCGCACCCATGCGTGCGGACGCCGTCGCGGCCTCGCAACCGGCATGGCCGCCACCGACAATAATCACATCCCACAGGGTATTTGGGCTTTTCGTATCTGACATCACATCACTCTGAAACTGGGAGGCTGGCTATAACAGATATGTGGCGCGGGGTCGAATCGCCAAATCGCTATTTTCCGATGCAAAAGCTCGAGAAAATCACATCCAGCACACCCTCAACATCATAACGTCCAAACAGGGCTTCGAAACTATGGATAGCTGAGCGGATGTGTTCCGCCGTCAATTCCGGCACAGCCATGTTCGACCCGAGCGCTAAGCGCAACTGATCACGCGCTTCCGTCAGACGCTCAATATGGCGCAGACGGGTCGCGGCGGGGAAGGTCTGCGCGGATAAATGTGCGCTGACCGTGTTTTCGATCGCGGCCAGCAATTCTGTCAGGCCCACACCCATGGCAACACTGATGGCAAAGACGGATGTTTCACGTGAAACACGCAAACCTTCCACCCCCGCCCGGCCCGCTTCATCGGCTTCGTCGATCTTGTTGAACACCATCAGATCGCCTTCGCGGAAATCTTCCGGTAAGGCAGGCGCAGTGGCATCAATCACCCAAAGACGCAGGTCGGCTTCTTCGGCCTTGGCGCGGGCGCGGCGAATACCTTCAGCCTCGATATGCTCAAGGGTGTCACGCAGGCCCGCCGTGTCATAAAGTAAAACAGAATATGGCCCGATACGAAACTGCGCCTCTATGATATCGCGGGTCGTACCGGCAAAGGGTGTCACGATAGCCGTTTCGGCTTTTAGCAGCGCATTAAACAGGCTCGATTTGCCGGCATTGGGCTCGCCCAAAATGACAATCCGATAGCCTTCGCGAATCTGCCGCCCACGGTTGGCATCGGCAATGGCCGTTGTCAGATCGGCCTCAAGGGCACGCATGCGATCAAGAATAGCCTCAGATAATTCTGGTGGCAGGTCTTCGTCCGGGAAGTCGATATAGACCTCCAGCCGCGCCAAAAGCGCAATCAGATCATCGTGCCACCGGATATAATGCTGCCGCAACCCCCCACCCAGTTGCGTCAGGGCCTGACGTCTTTGCGCCTCCGACTCCGCATCAACCAGATCGGCAATGGCCTCGGCCTGCGTCAGGTCTAGCTTGCCGT
The DNA here is from genome assembly GCA_049590735.1 of Asticcacaulis sp. Taxonomy (GTDB): domain Bacteria; phylum Pseudomonadota; class Alphaproteobacteria; order Caulobacterales; family Caulobacteraceae; genus Asticcacaulis. Next base: position 12,840 of record JBAWDM010000096.1, read on the forward strand.
GCTCAAGCGCGCGCCTCGAAAATTCACCGGGTGCGGCCAGCGACAAACTCAATTCAATCAGGATCAGATAGAGACGATCTAATATCGCCTTAGAGCCATGCACATGCAGCTCAACGCAATCCTCACCCGTAAAGCTGTGCGGGGCTTTGAACCAGACCACCACCGCTTCGTCGATCAGCTCACCCTGATAGGTAAGGGGCGTATAGGTGGCCATGCGCGGTTGAAGCACTTTGGCAGTGAGTTGTTGCGCGGCCCACAGGGCCTTATCGCCGGACAGGCGGATGATGGACACCCCCGCCCGTCCCTGCGCACTGGCCAGAGCAAAAATGGTTTGTTTCACGTGAAACACGCCTTATTTTTTATCGGACTTGGATCCATTAAAGGGATTCATGCTGTTTTGCGTCGCGGTGGTCATCATCTTCATGAACTGATCCTGCGCCTGAACACCAAAGCTCGACCAGGATTTCATCAGTTCTTCCGGCTGCATGGACTGAATGTTTTGTTCCATCCGCTGACGCA
>JBAWDM010000097.1:0-15993 GCA_049590735.1 Asticcacaulis sp.
GTCTGAGGGTCGGGCGCTTTTTTTGTGAAAAACTTGCGCAAACCTGTCGCAAAGGCGCCATTTTATGATAGCGCTGTCAATTCAGGCCTGTCATAGGGTCGCCTATGACCGTTTTTAACCACGTGAACGGACATACGGGCTTATCCGGCAAGGGCTAGCGCCTTTGCAGTGCAATATAAAATTGACTTGACCGAAGCGGAGAACAAAGGCTTTGTCGCACCCGAATGGCTGCGTTCATCCCGGCCCAGACCCTGCGGCCCCATGGCTGGCATGGTCTTTAACTTGTGAGAATATATATTGAAAATCCTTCGCCGCCGTAAAACCAAGATCGTCGCCACCTTAGGGCCCGCAAGCTCAAACCCCGAAATGCTGGCGCAGTTGTTTCAGGCCGGTGCGGATGTGTTCCGTCTCAACTTCTCACACGGCAGCCACGAAGATCATGGCCGCAATATTGATATGATCCGGGCCTTAGAGGCCAAATCAAAACATCCGATCGGCATATTGGCGGATGTGCAGGGCCCTAAGCTGCGCGTGGGTCGCTTTATGGGCGGCGCCGTCAACCTGACCAACGGGGCGACCTTCCGCCTCGATCTCAATCCGACACCGGGCGACAGCACACGCGCCAATCTGCCCCATCCCGAAATCATTGCCGCCGCTCAGATCGGATCGCATCTGTTGCTGGATGACGGCAAACTAAAGCTGCGCGTCACCCATGTGCGTGACGATCATCTGATGACAATTGTCATCAATGGCGGTCGCCTGTCAGACCGTAAAGGCGTCAATGTGCCGGATGTGGTTCTGCCGATTCCGGCCCTGACCAAAAAAGACCGCGAAGACATGGCGTTTGCGCTGGAACGCGGCGTTGAATATATCGGCCTGTCCTTCGTGCAGCGTCCCGAAGATGTGCTGGAGGCCAAAGAGATCATCAAGGGCCGCGCCTGGGTGCTGTCCAAGCTGGAAAAGCCGCAGGCGCTTGATAATCTCGATGAAATCATCCGCCTGTCCGATGCCATCATGGTGGCGCGTGGCGATCTGGGGGTGGAATTGCCGCCCGAAGAAGTGCCTCTGGCGCAAAAGCGCATTGTCCATGCCTCACGCGCTGCCGGAAAGCCTGTCATTGTCGCCACCCAGATGCTGGAATCAATGATCTCCGCCCCGACACCGACGCGAGCCGAAGCCTCAGACGTGGCCACGGCTGTGTTCGATGGTGCCGATGCCGTCATGCTGTCGGCGGAAACCGCGGCGGGTCAGTTCCCGATTGAAGCCGTCACCATTATGGACCGCATTGTCGCCCGTGTCGAAACCGATGACGGCTGGCGCACCATGACGGACCGCCGCCGTCCCGATCCGGAAAAGACGACTTCCGGTGCCATTGCCGCCGCCGCCAGTCAGGTGGCCCAAACCATAAGCGCAAAGGCCATTGCCGCCCTGACCAATTCAGCCAGCACCGCGCTGCGCATTGCGCGTGAGCGTCCCAACGCCCCCATTATGGGCCTGACGCCCAATATCGAGACAGCGCGCCGTCTGGCCCTGACCTGGGGTGTGCATCCGGTGCTGACGCCGGTCACCCATTCCATGACCGAAACTGTGGCCGTGGCGTCGAAACTGGCGCGCTCAGAGGGCATGGCTGAGCCGGGTGATGATATTGTGATTGTCGCCGGCATGCCCTTTGGCAAGTCGGGCAGCACCAATTCCCTGCGTGTGGCGCGCGTGACCCGCAGCAACACCCAGGAGGCCGAATTTATCGGTGACGCTTAATCCCCGCCCTCACGACCATAATAAAATGGGCTTTGGATGTGATGTCCAAAGCCCGTTTTTTTATCCGCAAATCCTATTCGATATATTCCGGCGCCGCGATGCGCTTACCGACCAGCATGGCATCGGCCACCAGACGGAGCGGCGAGAAGTCGGCATCGGACTTGCCCGCCCGTATCAGGTCATGAAAACGCTGATACAGACCGGCATATTCGGCCTCTTTTTCTTTCATAATGACCTGACCATCAATCTCAAGCTCGGTGCCGCCCATGGAAAGGGTCAGTTTTTCGCCTGCCGTCGATTCTATGAAAATGCTCCAGGTCTGAATACCGGTTTGCAAAAAGTCATATTCGGCGCGGATCGGGAAACCGGCCTCGGTGGCCATGTCCATCTCAACCTGAATAGGCGCATCGCAATTGACCGGAATATGCAGGTCTGCCTTTTTCACCATCACCGCGTCCTTCAGGATGCGTGTCAGGATCGACAAAGAATTGATGCCCGGATCGAACACGCCCATGCCGCCGGCTTCAAAAATCCATTTTTGACCGGGATGCCATTGGCGTACATTTTCTTTCCAGACAATCTGGATGCTTTTGATATCGCGCTCGGACACCCATTTTCGGGTCGTCTCAACCGCCGGGGCAAAGCGCGAATGCCACGACGCCAGCAGAGATACGCCTTTCGCCTCAGCCAGGCCCTTGATAGCCTCGGCTTCACCTAATGTCGCTGCCGGTGGCTTTTCCAGAAACACGTGGCGGCCCAGGGCGATCACCTGTTTGGCGATCTTGTGACGAATCTGCGGCGGCGTGCAGATGGCGATCGCTTCGATCTCGGGGTGCGCCTCAATCATAGCCTCAAGGTCGGGATAGGCTTTCACATTATCCGGGCGCGCATGGGGCGAGCATCCCGCCACCAGCTCCAGATTGGCATTGCCGTGAATGGACGGAATATGCTGATCGACCGCAATCTTGCCTAAGCCGATCAGGCCAATCTTAAGCGGCTTTTGGTTTGGTATTCCCATCGCGTTATATCCTCACACCTGTTGCAGAGCGCATACTATGGCTCTTATTGACAGCCATTGTCCTACTTATTGAAAACGGCAATCGCAAGGCCTAAGGCCTTGCCAAAGCCACCGAGTTAAAATTTTCAGCCCTGTTCGCTGAGTGCATAAATGCGGTCCATAGGCAGCCATTTCTGGCCGGGTTCAGCAAAGGGCAGCGCCTGCTGAAATTCCCACATCAGATTTTCCCAGGCCTGCACATCGGCACTTTCGGCATCGGCCTTCGCCTTGGCGACCGGATCAAAATCCGGACCCGGCGTCAAAATCATAAACATGTGATTGCCGACCAGAAAGATTTCCAGCTCACCAATGCCCGCCTTATGCATGGATTCGTTGATGGCCGCCGGAATCTGACCCGGTGCATGCCATTGCTTATAGCGGGCAATGAGGGCCGGATCGTCTTTCAGGTCCAGCGCATAGACATGTTTGTCTGTCATGACGTTTTCCTCTCGGCCCTGACCCTAGAGGTTGACAGTGAGAGTCAGGGCTTGTTTTGTCTGAGTATATATGCGGAAAATCGCCAAAGTCCAACCCAAAGGCACATTTCATATTTGACGATTAGATTCATATGTGATGATAAAGGGTATAACAAATTTTAAAAACCGAAAATCGCAGGGAATCGTTTATGTCACAGGAAAAAGATACAGTTGCGTCTTCGCCCAAACCCGACAGCCGCTTTGCCGCCATCTGGCCGATCGTACTGATCACTGCTCTGTTTTTCTTTTGGGGCATGGCCAATAATCTCAATGACATTCTGATCCCGCAATTCAAAAAGGCCTTTACCCTGACCGATCTGCAATCGGGTCTGGTCCAGTCCGCCTTTTATGCCGGCTATTTTTTCCTGGCTCTGCCCGCCGGCTTTTTCATGCGCAAATATGGCTATAAGGCGGTGATCATCACTGGCCTGTGCCTGTTTGCACTGGGGGCCTTCCTGTTTTATCCCGCAGCGGAAATTCGCCAATATTATCTGTTTCTGGGCGCCTTGTTTGTCATCGCCTCCGGGCTGGCCTTTCTGGAAACCTCGGCCAATCCGTTGATGACCATATTGGGCGATGAAAAACATGCTGCTTTCCGTCTCAATCTGGCTCAGGCTTTTAACCCTCTGGGCTCGCTTGTAGGCCTGTGGGTCGGCCAGACCTTTATTCTGTCGGGTCTTCAAACCATTGCCGAAGCCGACTATGTGCGCGAAGCCAAGGCCGTACAGACGCCCTATCTGGTGATCGGGGCCATGGTTCTGATCTGGGCGCTTCTGATCGCCTTCAATAAATTCCCCAAGGCCGCTACCAATAATACGCATGACAGCGACGAAGCCAAACTCAGCATTGGCCAGAGCATAGGAGGCCTTCTGAAACATAAGCATTTCCTGATGGGGGTCGCCGCCCAGTTCTTCTATGTCGGCGCACAGGTTGGTATCTGGAGCTATACGATCCGCTACGCCCAAAGCGAAATCGGCATTACCGACAAGGCGGCCGCCAGTTATGTGATCGCATCGCTTCTGCTGTTTACCGCAGGTCGCTTTATCGGCACCTTCCTGATGCGCTATATGTCGGCCACGCTTTTGCTGGGTGTTTTTGCTATCCTGAATATAGGGCTTACGGCCTATGCCGCCGGTATTGGCGGGCTATATGGCCTGTATGCACTGGTTGGCTGTTCCTTCTTCATGTCGATCATGTTCCCGACCATCTTCGCCACCTCAGTGCGTGGGCTGGGCCCTTTGACCAAGACCGGCGCGTCATTTCTGGTCATGAGCATTATCGGCGGCGCAATATTGACCGTTGGCATGGGATGGATTTCAGACACCAGCCATATCCGCACAGCGATTATTGTGCCTCTGGCCTGTTTCGCTGTCGTTGCCGCCTACGGGTTTAGCTCAAAAACAGCCGCCCGTGACGCTTAGGCTGGCCTAAACGCTTACGCCGGAGATAATGGGCGCGTATCCTGCATGCGCGCCCGTTTGATTCGTTATTGACAAAGGTTTGCCTCATATGTCCGAAAAACCTGCCAGCAAATATCGTGCTCCCGCCCTGGAAAAGGGTCTGGACGTTCTGGAGCTGTTGGCCTCTGTCAAAATGCCCATGACCTTGTCGCAAATATCCACCCAGCTTTCACGCTCGGTCAGCGAACTGTTCCGCATGGTGCAGGTGCTGGAAATGCGCGGCTATGTAGCGCCGTCCGTAAGCGGTGATGGATTTGAACTCACCAATAAGCTGTTCTCGCTCGGCATTTCACGCGGCCCCAGCCAGAACCTGCTGATCAGCGCTCTGCCCCTGATGCAGGCCCTCAGTGAACAGACCCGTCAGGCCTGTCATCTGGCCATTGCCTCTGATGATCGTATGGTGGTCATTGCCCGCGTCGAAGCGCCGGGCGATCTCGGCTTTTCCGTGCGTGTGGGTTACCAAAGACCCCTGACCCATTCGACCTCCGGTGTGCTGTTGTACGCCTTCCAAAAGCCGGACATACGCGATCAGTGGCAAGACGTCCTGCGGCCCGGCATGACAAAGGAGGCCTGGGCCACATTTGAACACGCGGCGGAAACCGTACTGGCCGAAGGGCACCTGATTGCCAAAAGTGAATATATTGACGGCATTACCGACATTGCCTGCCCGGTGCGCGACGATGTGGCGACGATTGCGGCTTTGACCATACCCTTTATTCAGATCCATAACGGCATGACACGGGATGAAACCCTGACCTGCCTGAAAACCACCGCCACTGAGCTGAGCAAAAGACTGGGCGGCGAATAGGCCTTGATTATCCGGCACAATCGCGCTAATTATTTTACAGATAATAACAATTTCATGTTTGAATTTCCTACAGTCAGAGAAACCGCAAACCGTGCCTGTCTCAACCCTGCCCAAATCTGCCTTGCCACAAAACCCTTTAGGCCAGACCTCCGTTCAGGTCACGACTCTGGGCTTCGGCGCGGCGACACTTGGTAACCTTTATCGCACAGTCACCGATGAGGTGGCGCAAGCCAGCCTGAGCGCGGCTCTGGACGCCGGTGTGCGCTATGTCGATACGGCCCCGCACTACGGGCAGGGCCTGTCAGAGCGGCGAGTCGGCACGGGCCTGAAGGGCCTTGACATCACCTTGTCCACCAAGGTCGGCCGTGTGTTAAAACCGATCCCTGCTCCCCCTAAGGGCACGGAACGTCACGGCTTTATTGACGGCGACCCGTATGAGCCGCATTTCGACTACAGCTATGACGGCATTATGCAGTCGTTTGAAGACAGCCTTAAGCGCCTTCAGCGTGACCGTGTCGATATCCTGCTGGTGCATGATCTGGGTGAGGTGACGCATGGCGCAGACGCCGCGCACCACATGAAAACCTTTCTCGATAGTGGTTATCGCGCCCTCAGCCTGTTGAAATCAGACGGCCGTGTGGGCGCCATTGGTCTGGGCGTCAACGAATGGCAGGTCTGCGAAACCGTCATGCAGGCCGTGGATATGGATGCATTTTTGCTGGCTGGTCGTTATACCTTGCTGGAACAAACGGCGCTCGAAGGCTTCCTGCCGGACTGTCAACGCAAGAAAATCAGCATCATTCTGGGCGGGCCATTCAACTCCGGTATCTTAGCCGAAGGTGTTAGCGGTAACGTCACGCCGCACTATAATTACGAGCCGGCTCCGCCTCATATTATCCGTCAGGTGGCTGCCATCGAAGCCGTTTGCGCCGCCCACAAGGTGCCACTGGCGGCGGCGGCCCTGCAATTTCCTCTGGCCCACCCCGCCGTGGCCTGTGTCATACCTGGCATGGCCAATGCCGCACAGGTAGCGGCCAATCTTGACCTGCTGGCCACGCCGATACCGGCGCAATTGTGGTATGATCTGAAATCCGAAGACCTGTTGTCAGCCGACGCCCCCGTTCCGGCTCAGGCGGCATAAACGCGCATGGACATCAGCCCCTTCCTTCTTCTGCATCCGGATGACAATATTCTGGTCTGCCGTCAGCACGCCCTTGCCGGACAAAGTGTGGTGATTGACGCTCAGACTGTGCAACTCACAGACGAGATTCAGGTCGGCCACAAGATTGCCCGCTATGATCTGAAAGCCCATGACAAGGTCATTAAATACGGAGCCCCTATCGGCTCCATGCAACAAGACGCGCCGCGTGGCGCGCATGTTCATATGCACAATATGCAAAGCGACTATATAAAAAGCCATACGCGCGAGGTAACCGGTCATGGCCACTGAGTTTGCGCCTTTTGAGGCCTGGTTGCGTCCGGATGGCCGCAAAGGCATCCGCAATGTCATCTGCGTCGTCTATCTGGTCGAATGCGCCCACCATGTTGCGCGCCAGATCGTCAATAGCTGTCAGGACGATGAGGTGCATCTGATCGGCTTTCCCGGCTGCTATCCCAACACCTATGCCTTCAAAATGATGGAGGCCCTGACGACCCATCCCAATGTCGGCGGCGTGGTTCTGGTCAGTCTGGGCTGCGAAGGCTTTAATCGCGAATCGCTCAAAAGCCATATCGAAGCCTCCGGACGGCCGGTTGAGACCTTTGTCATCCAAAACGAAGGCGGCACCCGCACCACGATCCAAAAAGGCACTGAGGCCGTCAAACGCATTCAGGCACAGGCGAACCAAACACCGCGCGTGTCCATGGATGTCTCCGAACTGGTGATCGGCACGATCTGCGGCGGCTCTGACGGCACGTCCGGTATTACGGCCAATCCGGCTGTGGGCCGCACCTTTGATACCCTGGGGGCCGCCGGTGCCACCTGCATTTTTGAAGAAACCGGCGAACTGGTTGGCTGCGAAAAGATCATGGCGACCCGCGCGGTCACACCGGAACTTGGCGCTGCCTTAGAGGCCTGCGTTCTCAAGGCGGAAACCTATTATACGGTCATGGGCTATGGCTCCTTTGCGCCGGGCAATGCCGAGGGCGGGCTGACGACTCAGGAAGAAAAGTCGATGGGCGCCTATTCCAAGTCCGGCTCGGCGCAGATTTGCGGCATTATCAAGCCGGGCGATATCCCCCCTACCGGCGGCCTTTATCTGCTGGATGTCGTGCCCGATGGCGAACCACGCTTTGGTTTCCCCAACATTGCCGACAATGCGGAGATTGTCGAAATGATTGCCTGCGGGGCGCATCTCAACCTGTTTACAACGGGTCGCGGCAGTGTCGTCGGTTCCGCCATTTCGCCGGTCATCAAGATCTGCGCCAATCCGGAAACCTATCGCAAGCTCAGTGAAGATATGGATATTGACGCCGGCCGCATTATGGAAGGCCATGCTACGCTCGATGACGTTGGTACGGAAATCACCGATCTGGTTATGCGTGTCGCCGCCGGTGAACGCTCCGTATCTGAGGCTATGGGTCATCAGGAATTTATCCTGACCTATAAAACCTTCGAGCCCGTGGGGCCCGCTTGCTTGCCTTTACGCTCACTAAGGTGAGCATAAAGGCTTCCTAAGAAACAGCGATTACACAGGCGCTGAAGCTTCAGCTAAAATATAACCCATTGCCTTGGCGCGACGTTGGAGATTGCCTAGCACACGACTCCGATACCGTTCTTCATATTGGCTGGCGCCGGGATCGGTGTAGATCATCCCATGCCGTAGCGTATTGTAAAAAAGAACGGCAATTTTGCGGGCTGTCGCCGTCACAGCTTTTGCCTTACCGGCCCGTGCTGACAGCCTGCGATAAAAAGCCCCAAGCGCCGTCTCACTGCGCCCTATCGTCGTTGCGGCCAGTCGTAGCAAGGCCGCGGCCCGACTTGAAGAACGCCGCGTTCGCGAAGACAACAGTTTGCCACCTGATATTTTGTTGCCGGGTGCCAGACATAGCCAGGATGTGAAGTGTTTGGCAGTGGGCCACGCGCGCAGATCTGTGCCGCATTCTCCGATGAGTTTTAACGACAGCGACTCACCCAACCCATGGATTTGAGTCACGTCGACACCCAAAAGGGCGTGCAATGCGGCCCGGACATCGAAGGACGGCGCATTAACCTGCTTCGTCTTAATGCGAGCAGGTGGCAGTGTACCCGCGTGGTCTGTAATGTTAGAGCTCAGTTCCGCTAAGGTCGCCTCCAGCTTCCGATCGCAGTCGAGGATCTTTGCAAGGTATGTGTCATACAATTCCAAAGATTGGCTAAGCGCGAATATGTGCTCTGGCCGGGCATTGCCTACAAGCGCTGCGCGGATCGTCTCAAGAGAAGAATGGCATCGAACATCACGGAAGGCCGCCAATATGTCTGGATCACGCTCGCCGGCAACGATAGCCCGGATGATATTCATACCTGTCGCTCCTGTGATATCGCTCACGACATGATGAAGTTGAAGGTTCATCTCCATCAGGGCCTTTTGCATGTGTTGGATGTTCGCGGCATTATATTCGATCAGGCGCTCACGTTGACGCAGATATGCCCTCAAAGTCGCAATCTCAGCACTGGGCCTAAAGCTGCCGCGTAATAAACCATAAGCGTGCAACTGACGTAGCCAGGCCGCATCGCTCACATCAGTTTTGCGGCCCGGAACATTTTTGGCATAGCGCGCGTTGACAAGGATGACATGAAACCCTTCCTGTTCAAGCACTTCATAGGCAGGTATCCAATAGACGCCGGTCGATTCCATTGCCACGCTTGTTACCCCACACGCCTTGAACCACGCAGCAATCTCAAGAAGATCGTGCGTAAACGTCCCAAAGGCACGGATCGGTACGTCGCAGGAATCCGGATTGACGGCCGCCATATGCATTGTCGATCCAATATCGAGAGCTGCAGCGCCAGCGTTGATCTGCTTAATTTCTGGGCGTGGTATAGACTTCACGCCCGCTTTCGTCTTAGCCATCTTGACCATGAAAAACCCTCCACATCGTTGTAAACTGAAGGGTCTGAGCTATGCTAAGTCGTCATTTTCCTAATCGGGATCGCCGCAAAGGACGTCACCAGTCTCAAGTTCGCATGAGCCCGTGGACCACGTTTTTTAACGGGGACTTTGCCTCCAATAAGCCGACGGTCGCTACCCTTCGGCGTGGAGTATACCACCGACTGTTTCTACCGCCACAAGCGGGCACAAACCCATGATCGTTTTTTAGGATATTGCGCTCCTGCCGCAGTATCTCGTTTTCTTTGCGGAGCCGTGCCAGCTCTTTTGATAAATCCGAGTGAGGCCCCGACAACAAGTCGGTCTCCTTATGAGCCGCAACCCATTTACCAAGGGTCGACAGCCCAACGCCCAAATCACGAGCTGTGGATGACAGCGGTCGACCGCTGGTCATCACCAGCCGAACAGCCTCGGCTTTAAAATCATCCGTAAATCTTGCTTGGCGACCATGCGCCTTTTTTGTCTTATCCGTCATGGATCAATCTCCTAACATTTTAGGAAATCGCTCTCCACGTTTTCCGGGCAAGTCCAGGCCTTGCCCTAGTCATTTATGCAAACTCAGGCGGCACAACAGATTAACACCCAACGCCTTTGTCATGCTGCACTCAAAGCTTTCATCACCGCTTGCGGCTCTTTATCAATTACGGTTAGCAGGACGCGTGCGCTGGCCTCTGGTTTGCGGCGTTTTTGTTCCCAGTCCTTTACCGAAGCCTGAGAAAAGCCAAATCTGGCCGCAAATGCCGCCTGCGTCATGTTCAGCCGTGAGCGGATAGCCTTCACATCCACCTCTTGCGGAACGTGAACATGGAAAGATGCAGGATCAAGATTACCCTTGTAATAGGCGGTGACTTCGCTCAATCCCTGCATAACGCCTTCAAAATCTTCATTACGCATAATACTTACCTCTTTCCCGTGGCGGCGCTTACCGCCTTCATGCCTTCCGACAGGCGTGCGACCTGCTCATCCGTCAGATTTGCGGTATCGCCTTTTGAAAACACCCAAACCAAAAACACCGGCTCGCTTTCTTTGCCTGCAAAATAAGTGACAACCCGATATCCGCCCGATTTACCCTTGCCGCGTCCCGCAATTCTCACCTTTCGCAACCCGCCCGACCCAACAATCAGGTCGCCGGTTTTTGGGCTTGCCGACACCGTATCTACGGTCAGCTTCATTTCCTCATTTGTCATGCCGCATTGCTTGGCGGCCTTAAGGTAAGCTGGCATTTCAACAACTGTCTGCATAGGCATATATACGGCATTGCCGCCCTTATATCAATAACTATCTATAACGGGTAATTTGAGGAAACTTTATGCTCTTTTAAAAGGCACCACCGCCGCGCCTTCTTCTGATCCGTCCATATGCGCCGCAATACGCGCCGTCACGCGATCCGCCGCCGCGATCAGCGCGCTATCCAGTGCGTGAATGTATCGCCCCGTCACCGAAGCCGCAGCATGGCCTAGCATTGCCCCTATGGTGATTTCAGTTAAGCCGAGGTCGCCGCCCGTACTCGCAAAGGCGTGTCGTAAGCCATGAGGCGTCAAGCCCATCAATTCCGGTTCGGTGGTGGTTATCCTCTCCCATGCCTTAGGAAGCCCCCCATAGGGCGCATTGGCGATCCGCATGGCCGGAAATACGAAAACCCCCTTGCGAGGCAAGCCGGATAAAACTGACACCGCAGCGCCCCCTAAGGGCCGGATGCTTTTGCCTGTCTTGCTATCTGACAACCGTAACGCATGGCCGCTCAAATCAACATCAGCCCATTGCAGGTTTTGCACCTCACCTAATCGACAGCCGGTTAAGGCAATCAGGCGAATTGCACTAACTGCCTGCCAAGGCTCCCCATTAGCCTCCGCCCGCCTCAGGGCCTCGCCTAAGGCGCGATATTGCTCAGGGCTTAAACGCACCTGCCTCTTAGCGTCTGCGGGCCTCTTGACGCCCCTACAGGGGTTTGTGCCGATAACGCCTTCGGATACCGCAAAGGATAGGATGCCACCCAAAAGCCCAACTGTGCGCGCGGCTGTACCCGCGCCACCTTCCACAATGGCCCGCCCTCTTACGCACGTCTTAACATCCGCCTTAGTCTTGCCCGTGGCAACATCACGCATGAAGCGATTTATATCGGGTGTCGTCAGGTCGCGCACCTTGCGCTTTCCTATCAGGGGCAGAATATGGCGGGTAATGCGCCCCTTATCGACATAGAGCGTACCCGCCTTTTTCGCCGTGCCACGCTTACCCAAAATTGTCCCTTTTTCGGCGGCCATCAAATATGCTTCGCATAACTCTTTAACGGTCATGGCCTTGCGAGTGTCATGCCGCTCCTCTGAGGGATCATCACCACCGGCAACCCGCCCTAAATGCTTCATTGCGGCCTTACGCGCATCTTCGGCAGTAATCTTGCCATGCTGCCCTAAGGCTAGGCTTCGGGTGCGCCCTTCATGGTTTTTATAAATCACAAGATAGGTCTTTGAGCCGTTAGGCTTCACACGCACCGCAAAGCCTTTCAGGTCAGCGTCTCGATACTTCGCGTCTGTGTCGCAAGACAGCGCATCAACAGATCGTTTTGTTATCCTAAAGTCGCTCAGTTTCGGCATTGTTGACCCATTGGTTTTGCGTCCCCCTTTTGATTTGGGGACGCTAGGGGGACGCTAGGTGCATCAAGTCGGGGTAATTACCCACCTTGACCATTGCCTACTTTTATGCCGAAATATTCTTATATTGCAAGGCATTTATCAATCAAAAGTATAAAGGGGAAACCATTGGAAATATCATTACCGCTGCCCTCCGAAGGCAAAGGTCGAACGTTCGAATCGTGCTGGGTGCGCCATTACATATCAACAAAAACTCAGTACTTCAGGCCGTTAATTGGCAAGGCCTGAGACGTGCTGCCCAGGCAGGCTAATCAGACTTTCGGCTTACGAATAAGGCAAAGAGCATGATGATGACGTAACAGGGTATCATCAGGCCTGCGAAAGCCAGCTGGAAATCATACAAAGACTTCAGATAAACGAAGGCCTGCGGAATAACGGCACCCCCGGCTATGCCCATGACCAGTATGGCCGAACCCATTTCCGTATGGCGGCCCAGTCCGCGAATACCTAGTGGAAAAATGGCTGGCCACATCATGGCATTGGCAAAACCAAGCGCTGCGACAAAGCCTACGGACACATAACCATGTGTCAGATAAGCACCTGTAGTCAGGCAGATGCTATTCCAAGACCGAACTGACCTCTGACGGCACTACGCGCATTCTGACGGATCTCTATCAGGCAATGTGCGGAGATCATCCTTGCGAGAACTCCGGTATCTTAACACCGGTCTATTCGTCGACTGACCTCACCCATGTTACGGCCAAACACGATTACACTAAATGGCTCCCGTCGTTTAACGCCAAGTGGGACATCGCCAGTGACATGGTCTTGCGTCTGGGTGTATCCCAGACTATGACCCGTCCGACCCTCGAAGACCTGTCGCCCCAGATAAGTTATCTCAACCTGTTCAAGGTCGGCCGCACGGCCAAGGGCAGCAATCCGGATCTGAAACCCTTCATTTCGACCAATGTCGATCTGTCATATGAATGGTATTACCAAAAGGACGGTGCTCTGGCGCTTGCCTATTTCCACAAAGATGTCAGAGACTTCATCGAGACTCTTGCCGGAAACGGAAGATGTCACCTCCGTTGCCACGCCTGAATATCAGACCTTCACCATCACACGGCCGCGCAACGCCAGAGAAGCTAAAATTGATGGTATGACATTTGCGTGGACGCACACCTTCGAAAGCGGGTTAGGTTTCCAGGCAAACTATACCAAGGTCGACAGCAATGTGACCGCTATTCCGGGTAGCGAAACATTCGCAGTGCCGGGCATAAGCGACACGGCGAACCTGGTCGGCTTTTATGAAATCGGCGGTTTCGCCGCCCGTATCGCCTATAACTGGCGCGACTCATTTCTGGCGCAGCCCAACTATGGCGGCACCACTGAACCGCGTTATTATGAGCCCTATCATCAGGTGGATGCACGGATCAGTTATGGCTTCGGGAACGGTACGGTTGTCGCCCTCGAAGGTGTCAATCTGAGCGACGAAAAGGTTCTGAGCCACGGCCGATATGCTAATGAATTTATCAGCTATGCCGATTACGGCCGGCGGATTACCCTCAGCGTGTCACAAAAGTTCTAAAGGTCTTATCCGTGCGCCTACCCGCCCTTCGCGTCTTCCTTCCCTGCGCGAAGGGCGATTTTTTCAAATTTCTTAGGATATCTGCATGAAAACGGCAATCTTCACGGCTTCCGCGTTTTGTCTGGCCCTTGGTGCCTTAGCTCTGCCGGCCGCCGCCCAGATACCGCCGCAATCCCAGACTCCAGTGCCGCCCATAACCGATGTGGCGCAATGGGTCACACCGGCCCTGCATGAGTGGAAACCGCAGACGGGAGACTTTTCTCTCGTCTCCGGCGCGCGCATTGTTCTGCCGAAATCCGCCGATGCCTATCTGGCCGGCAATGCCGAATTACTCAGTCAGGATATTGCCTCGGTCGGCGGCCCGGTGCTGAAGGTCGTCAAGGGTGAGCCCGCCCGCCCGGGCGACATCCTGTTTGATCTGGGTGATCCCGGCGTCGGGTCTGCGTCTCCCGAAGCCTACAGCCTCGACATCGCCAAAAACGTCACCATCCGGGCAAAAGGGCGTTCGGGCTTGTTTTACGGATCGCAAAGTCTGGTTCAGTTGCTCAAGCACGGCGCCGGCCGCACCCTGCCCCATGGACATGCCGCTGACTGGCCAAACTATGGCAACCGCACCTTTATGATTGATGTTGGGCGCCGCTATTTTGAAATCAATCAGCTCGATAATACCATGCGCGAAATGGCGTGGCTGAAGCTGAACACGCTTCACCTGCATTTTACTGACTGGCCAGCCTTTCGACTGAACAGCCCGAAATATCCGGGTCTGGCGGCGCAACAATCCTATGACAAGGCGGATATTGCCCACCTCGAAGCCACGGCGAAACGTTACAACATCACCATTATCCCCGAAATCGACCTGCCGGCCCATGCCGTAGCCCTGACGGACTATAAGCCGTCTTTGGGCTTTACGTGTGAGTCCATGCGGCGCTCCGACTGGCTTGACCGTGCGGCCGGTGATCGCGCCAAAGGCAAGGCCTGGGCGATTGACATCACCCGTAATGAAAACCGGGAATGGCTGGATGGCCTGCTGGACGAATTCATCCCTTGGTTCAACGGCCCCTATTTCCATATCGGCGGCGATGAATACCAGTATGATCCGGAAAAGGTGAAGTGCCCCGAGCTGATGCAGGCCGTAAAGGATCGCGGACTGCAATATCCCGGCGATGTTTTTGTGGACTGGATCAACGAAACCAACAAGGTCGTGAAAGCGCACGGCAAGACCACGGTGATCTGGAACTGGTGGCGCTTTAAGGCGGATCAGACTTCGATCCAGCCCTCGAAGGATATTATTATCGAGGCATGGAATTCGCCACGGCTTAAGAACATACTGGCAGACGGTTACAAGGTGCTCATCACACCGGAGGACAAGCTCTATGTTGTGCCCGGCATTGAAAACTTTGATGGCTCCGGCTATGGCGTGGTTGATTCTGCGGGCATTTACGAAAACTTTCCCATGGAAACGGGGCCGCAGGTCATGGGTTATGCGCTGGCCTTATGGACGGACGCTGCTGAGGGTCGCACTGACGCCTTTTTACTGGGTAAGGCATACGAGCCGATGGCGGTGCTGGCGGAACGCATGTGGTCCGACAAGCGCTCACCTGATCTCGCCACCTTCCTGGCGCGTCTCAATAAGACCAGTGTGGCCCCACGTCAGCCCAAGCCGTAACGCATAAACGGGATCCCCACTGCAGGTTGATCTTGATTCAAGGTTTCCAATGAGTTGAAAGCTTTTTTTTATAAACACTACCGATCAATCTATGCCGGGCCGCTTCATCCTTGAAACTGGCTATTAGCGAAGCACGCGCTTGGGCGCCCCTCAAACCTCCCGCAAAGGCCCGACACCGACAGGCATTGCGCTTGCGCTGAAGCGTTTCACCACCGATGCTTCGAAATCGCGCGACACAATCGTATCCACCGCCATCCACTCCGCGTCAGCCTGATCCGGCGTCAGGGTCAGGCGCACAAAGCCATTGTGGCTATCATCAGACGCCACCACCTCAGGGTTACAATCGGCCAGACATTGCGCCACACCCAAATCAGGCAACCACGCATCGAGACATTTGGTCGGGCTGGACAGGGCGGTCACCCCCACCTCAACCGCCACCAACTGCCCCGCCGCATCATGCAGATTATTGGCCCAGGCACAGTGGCTGTCGCCCGACATCACCAC
>JBAWDM010000098.1:0-1885 GCA_049590735.1 Asticcacaulis sp.
CATGCAAGAGGTCAGCGGTTCGACTCCGCTAAGCTCCACCAATAAAGCCCGCCTCCCTAAAGGACGCGGGCTTTTCCAATTCAAAAATCAAACACATAGCCATTAGGCAAGGCCAGGTCCCACCGAAGCCTGAGCATGACAATCGGCAGCATCCAATTGATCATTCGTCGCTTTTTTTGAGCGTTTTCCAAGGTGGCTAGCCTCTTGCTGATCGCATTATTTGTGGCGTTCTAAGGAAATTAACGGCCATAGGATCGGCAGACATGATAGTATAGATTATTCCTAATCTGATCCACCTCACCCCTATGATTGATTGACATGATTCCCGATCCACCCGTGCTCATCACCGACCAGACCCTCGACCGGGGGGGCGTTATGTTATTGGCCGTTAAAGGCCTGCCTGTGCATCTTAGGGCATGCGATCTGGACGGGGCTGATCTGTCGGACATGATCCTCGATCGCTGGGTATTTGAGCAGTGCCAGTTCAAAAAGACGAAATTCACCTCAGCCAAGCTGGAGGGTGCGCAGTTTATCGGCTGCAAGGGCCCGCACGCCCATTTCGTCAGCGCCACCCTGATCGAGGCGAAGTTTCAGGGCTGTGATTTCAACAATTCAAAGTTCAGCGGCGCCACCTTGTCGCAAGCCGGTTTTGCGCGTTGTAAACTGACCGGTGCCAATTTCGATGACACGAAATCACTGGGCGTGACCTTTGAAGAAACGCGCCTGAATGATGCCAGGCTACGCAATTTTTCTTTCAACAAACAGACGCTTAAATCGCTGGATCTACATAATGCCGACCTGCAACGCTGTGATTTCCGGCAGGCGATTTTTGAGGACTGCTCCTTGCGCGATGCCGATCTGCGTGATGCGCGTTTTGAAGGCGCAGACCTGCGCGGCACCGATATCGGCGGTGTGCGCTTAGAAGATGCCCGCCGTTTCAAAGGCGCGACCATTTCCCGCGCTCAGGCCGCAGAACTGCTGTCGGAATTGGGCCTGCATGTGCGCTGACCGGGCTTGAGCCGGTTAAAAATCCACCTTGAGGCGGGAATAATAATAGCCGCCATTGATGCCAAAGGGTGACCAGGTGGCGTAGTCATAGACGGCCTGATTTGAGGTCGTGGCCACAAAGCTGTGCAGCAGGCGGGGATCAAGCTTTTCCGGGTAGAGATTGAACATATTATTGGCCCCGACAAACAGGCTTAGGTGCGGTGTGAACTGATAGCCAAGCTCAGCATCAAAAATCATATGCGGATGAATCACGGATCGTATCCATTCGGCCGGATAGGTGACGCCATTTTCGCTGTACATATTGCTGAGGATCGTATTGGACGTGCGCCCGTTCAGGGTGGCCCGCAGATTTAAGCGCCACGGGTCATGCGTCATCTGCGTACTGAGTATCCAGCGATAGGCGGGTGAGGCATCTTCCAGATTGGACATTGTAAACGGATCAAAAAGGCTTTGAGGTTGTAACTGGGTGGGGGTGGCGCGCATGTGGATGACACGCGTCAGGCTGGCATTGCCGCTCAGGGACACATGCAAGCGGTAGGCCTCGGTGGCCCAATCTGCATTCATCAAAAGCTCAAGGCCGCGTGTGCGCGTATTAAGGCCGTTGGTAAACACGCTCAGGCTGGCACGCGTCACATGGCGGTCAAGCGCGATACCGCGGGCCGTTATGGCCTCAAGCACCGCGTCTGAATTGCGACCGTCCGGAGCGCCAAATCCGTACAGGGTTCCGCTGCCGACAATGCGGTTACGGATGGTAATCTCATAAGCATTCAGCGAGATATTGACAGGGCGTGCCGGCTGAAACCGCAGGCCCAGACTGAGGTTTTGCGAGGTTTCGGGTGTCAATGGCGCAAGGCCCAGAGACCGGATAGCCTCAGAG
>JBAWDM010000099.1:0-1765 GCA_049590735.1 Asticcacaulis sp.
GCCGTTGACGGGCCACACGATTGAGGCCATTGAAGCGTTCTGAGACGATAAACACTGAAAAATGACTCTCTCCCCCTTCTCTTGCGCCCGCATGTCCATTATGTTTAGCGCTGTCGTCGTTGATATCTAACTGTTGCGGGTCGAAAGCGAATTCGAGCTTCGATCTTAAAAGATTAGCGACGGTTCCCATATTATGGCCTCACTTTACAATTATACACAGTTCGCCTTTTCTTTAAGACCACCAGGATCACGTTCATCATATGACCGACGGATTTAAGTACAAGCCCAAATTCATGGATATGCGCATTCGCCCCCCCAAGGAGGGCGAAGAGCAGACGCGCAGGCCGGAAGATGATGTCTTGCATCTGAAGCCGGGTGAGAAGCCCTGTGAGTGGCCGGAATGCCATAAGGCCGCAACCGCCCGTGCGCCCAAATCGCGCGACATGATGAACGAATATTATAATTTCTGCGTTGGCCATGCCGCCGAATATAACAAAAGCTGGAACTTTTTTTCCGGCATGTCCGAAGGCGAAGCGCGCCGCCATCGCGAAGCCATTGCAACGGGTGATCGTCCGACCTGGGCCTTTCGTGCTTCGCGCCTGAGCCGCGAAGCTGCCAACGCCGCCGTAAAAGGCACCAATTCCAAGACCTTCTTTGATCCCCACAGTGTGTTTGGCGCCGGGGCCGCGCCGTTGCGCGATAAGGCCGGGCCGGCTGCGCGTCAATATGGCAAGATTGAACGCGGTGCCTTTGCCGATCTGGATCTCGAAGTGGGGGCTACGGCTGAGCAGATACGCGTACGATATACTGAGATGCTGAAACGCTGCCACCCCGACAATAATGGCGGCGACCGTTCCGCCGAAGACAAGCTTCAGCGCGTCATTAAGGCCTATAAAGTCCTCAAAAAGATGTCCCTCGCCTAGGCGGTGCTTTTTGCCCGTGGTCGTCACAGTCTGCGCTAGGCTGTATCAACATACAGCCGTCGCTTGCCGGTTAGCCACGAACAAAAATCCCTCGCCTATGCGCACTGAAGACTTAGGAATGGGGTGTTGTATGTCCGAAATCTATAAAGGTGGCTGTCAGTGCGGGGCGGTGCGGTTTGAAATCACCGGGCCTTTGGGTCGGTCGTCCATCTGTCATTGCCGTATGTGCCAGAAGGCGTTTGGCAACTTTTTCGCGCCCCTTGTGTCCACGGCAGACGGCAGTCTGGTTTGGACAAAGGCTGAGCCGGCGCGGTTTCAAAGTTCCAATCTGGTGAAGCGCGGCTTTTGCACCGCCTGCGGCACCCCGCTCACTTATGAAGCACCTGATGGTGTGGCCGTGGCGATCGGTGCCTTTGATCACCCTGAAACCCTAGTGCCTGAGATACAGTTCGGTATCGAAGCGCGCATCGCCTGTCTGGATCACATAAATGACTGGCCGGTGCGCACCACACTGGAGGATATTGAAGCGGCCCCGTTTTTGGATCAATTGGTCAGCTATCAATATCCGGATGAGCCTTGATCTGTTTTTTAGTGGATTGAGAAGCGGAGTTTTAGCTGTCAATCATTTCGGCTTCATACCGTTGGCGAAGTTGAATAATACGACATGGGATAAATTTTTGAAGTTCACCACCAATTGAAAACTTAGCAGCCCTGCGACACTCTATAAATAAATGGAAAGTCGATCACAGCTTCGATCTTGCGAAGCCGGTGATCCTTCGGAACCAAGCTTTCGAGCGTCACCATCTCTAAGGCGGTTTGTTCGGAGAGGGTTTCTTGAACAT
>JBAWDM010000100.1:0-10734 GCA_049590735.1 Asticcacaulis sp.
GATATCGACTACGATTGGCCGATGGTCTGAGCCATTAAACGGCCCCGTCCGGCGGCGGCTGAGGTTTATATCCTGACTGGCAAAGGCGTTGTCGATCGTCACGCGCCCAAAGCCCGGCAGGAAGCTGGGCCATGTGCCATTATACGCGCCCGCACTATGCAGGTTCAGAGCGCGTTTAAGATCATTGATAAGCACGGCCGAAGGCGCCGTGTTGAAATCCCCCACCAATATAAATCTGGTATTGGCTTGTGTGCGCAGAGCTTGCGACAGACGTGCCATTTGTGTTGGCTGATCGGCCGAGAAAGGCCAGGGCCGTGTCAGATGCGCCACCGCGAGCCGTATGTCGCCGGATGGAGCCTTGATCGTCGCAGTAAGCAGAGCAAAACCGGCCGGATGACGCTCAGGTTTCAGCAGGGGATAGCGCGAGGCCACCACCATATCATAACGGACAAACTGATAAGGATAGGTCGGGCGCAAGCCATCGAGCAGGGTCTGATTGACAAAATTATTGACCTCAACGAGGGCGATAACATCCGGTTTTTGCGCCGCAACCCATGGCAAAAGATTTTCCGGCGTCATATTGCGGATCAGCAGATTGGCAAACATAGCCCGTACTGCCGGAGCAGACGGATCAGGTGGGGCCTGAGACGGCATGGCCTGTGGCCAGACGGATATCAGGAAAACGAGGCTGGCCATAACGGAGACAATAGCCGGCCATTTTTGCCTAAGCAGGATCAGCAAAATGGTCATCGCAAGAACGGCACTGGTCAGGGGAATGCTGAAAATATCCAGCAAATACAATTCAGCTCTATGCGGATTCAGCAGACATATCACGGCTGCCGACAGGGCCGCCAAGGCCGCGATCAGGCAAAGCCCGCTGAAAATAAGGCGAAAGGAACGCACGTGCAAAGTCTATCCGTATTGACAAAAAACGACTGAGAACCGCATCCCTTGTATCAACCGGTGCAAGCCCATTCGCAACCTTATGTGTGGATGGTTTGGGGAGCAAGTTACATGTTGGCAAAAACCCACGATCAGGTGCGGCGTATCTATGATCAGATAGGCGTGGTGAAACGGCTTTCGGATCGGATTATTGGCATAGGGCCCATCAATCTGATTGGTCTGGACGGGATTCTGGCGTGGATTCCCGGTGCCGGCCCGGCCTATTCGGTTCTGGCGGGCGCTTTTATCCTCACTCAGGGTGTAAGGGCGCGTTGTGATCCCGTGACGCTTATCTCCGCCTTTATCGTATTAGCAATTGATAGCGGCGTCAGCCTGTTTGACAATCCGATTATCCCGATCCCCAGTATCATTGATACCTTTTTTCAGGGACATCTCTATGCGGCTCATATGATTCAAAAGGATATTGACAAGACCCACTATGTTGAGGGCATGGCTTCTGAGGCGTATCGCACCGGCGCGCACGAAACGCATATGGCGACTATGCGTAGCCTGAAGGGTAAAAAACGTATCGTCTATCTGGCCGGATAGATTTAAAGCCCGCAAATAATCCCCGTCCCGCCACGGTGACCCCATGCTTAGGCCGCATAAACATGCAGCCAAGAGGTCATCCAATGAGCGAATTCACCCCCCGATTATCCCTGCCGCTGATTGGCGACCATAGCCAGAAGCGCCTTGTCCTGAATGATGCCCTGATGCGGCTGGACAGTCTGTTGCAGGTGCAGGTGTTAAGCAGCACGCTCACCGCACAACCCACGGACCCGATGGATGGCGACTGTTATATCCTTCCGGCCGGTTGCTCGGGGGATGTCTGGGGCGGCCTGAGCGTCGGTACCTGTATGCGATCTGAGGGCGGAACCTGGGAGGCGATCCATTTCCCGCAAGGTGCCATTATTCACATTCGCGATGAAAACGCTTTTTTCATCATGACGGATGCCGGTTGGGGGTTGCTGGATGACACCATCCATGTGTTGAAAAACATGCAGGGCGTGGGCATTGGCACCGAAGCCGATGGTTATAATATATTGGCGGTTAAGGGGGCTGCGGCCTTACTAACGGCCCTATCTGGCAGTGAGGGTGGTAGTGGTAATATTAGCCTCACTCTAAACAAAGAAACTGATGATAACACAGCACAAATCCTGCTTCAGAAGACTTATAGTACACGGGCGGCTCTGGGACTGCTGGGTGATAATAATCTGACGCTTAAGGTATCGCCGGATGGTGCGGCATGGTCAAATGTCTTAGTTGTAAATAATAGTAATGGCAGCGTGGGGATGGGCAATAGTGCCCCCTTTGCATCTGATGACGTTCTTCATATGCGTGACACGCGAAGCGCCTATCCAACTATATTATTGGAAAATACAACTGATGATGCTTCGTCATCCTATTGGTATAGTCGTAAAGCCAGAAATGGCACATCGACCTTATCTGGAGATATTCTAGGTACCTTCAGTTTTCAGGGTATGACGACGCTCGGCACGCCTGCCACTGCCGCTCAGTTGTATTTCTACGCGCCCTCTGCTCCAAATGCCACCGGCATCCCGTCGGCAATGTCTGTACAGGTCACCAATGCCTCAGGTGTTTTACAATGGTCTATGGGCATATCATCTGAGGGTATAGCCACTTTTCCTCAAACACCTACGACAGCTTCGGCATCTAACGCATATTTAGACGGCAGCAATAATCTTTATAAATCGACATCTTCCGCGCTTTATAAAAAAGATATTGAAGCCATTCAGCCGGAGCGTGCTTATAATCTGATGGCTGTTCAGGCGAAATGGTATCGATCAACAGCTCAGGTTGATGATCCCTTGCATAGCTGGTACGGCTTTTTAGCCGAAGATGTCGCGGCTATTGACCCGCGATTGGTCACCTGGGTCTATCCCGATGCGGCGTATGAAACGCGCAATATACAGATCACGCCCCCTTCCGAACATGCACCGGCGAGTTATCGACGTGACCGCGTGCTGATACATCCGGATATGCCTAAACGACCAGATGGTGTGGCCTATGAGCGGTTTACGGTTGTGCATCAGCAGGTTCTGCAAGACTTGCTTCGCCGCGTAGAGGCACTTGAGGCGCGCGTCTGATGCAGGCCCTGTATCGAAAGGTGGCGGATTTCGACCGCGCTGGCTGGATATGGCCGCACTTTACGCCTGTGGAACTTTCCTGTCGTTGCGGCAAGTTTTGTGCTGGTGAATATTATCACGATCCGGATTTTCTGGGCGCGCTTGAGGCCATGCGCATGCGTCTGGGCATGCCTTTGCGGATCAATTCCGGCAGGCGTTGCCCCTTGCATAACGCAGCCGTAGGCGGTGCCCCCTTGTCGCAGCACAGAGTGGCCTTGGCCGTCGATATCAATGTCGCGGGGTGGGGTGACTTGGCGCGTGGAGCCTTACTGAAAGAGGCTTTGGCTTTGCGGTTCACGGGGGTCGGTTACGGGACGAACTTTCTACATCTGGATCGCAGGCATCTGCCCGCCCCCCGAACCCGCCCGGCGCAATGGGATTACACAAATGGAGGCATGAAAAAATGGACATCTTATCTTTAACCGGCAGTGGCGCCTTAGGTGGTCTTTTCGGGGCGCTGGGCTCAGGTTTGGGCCGACTGGTGGGCATATTTGAGATGCGTGAAAAGCGTCAGGATCGCACACTGGAAATGGCCCATGAAAAAGATCTGTGGGGGCATGAAACGGAATTGCAAAACTTGCAGATGAAGGCACACACCGAAGAAACCGAAAATGAGCTTAAGCTTGGTGTACAGGCCCTTGAGAAAAGCGGCATAGAGGGCTCATGGTCGGGTTTGAGGGCATCCATAGATGCCGAGGCAAAAATTGGCCCGAGCTACCTTTGGGTTGAGGCCATAAGGGCTTTGGTGCGGCCCACACTTACCGTGCTGATCTGGCTGATTTTCGCCATTCTCTTTTTCGAAGCCATGGCCTCGGAATTGCCGGTGGCGACTTCAGATGAGGTGGTAATGACATTTGTGAATGCCGTCACCTTTGCCGCGTCAACAGCCCTGGCTTGGTGGTTCGGAGATCGCGGCCCCAAGCCTGGCAAGGGATAGACAAGGCTAATTAACAGGCTTTTTATATAAATGACGGGAATGTGCATTGCTCTGCAACATCACAAATGTCACTGTATGTTACAGATTGTTATCTTAAGGAGTGTTCTTATGTTGCGAAACTTTTTCAACCTGTTTCATCATCATTCCACTACAGATTCGTTACCTCAGGGTGAGACAAGTGAAGCGGCGTTTCAGCGCAAGCTTGAATCCTCTAACCGGCTGCGTCACATGTGCGGCTTTGATTCCGAACATTTTCAGGCAATCCATGATATGCGCCAGTAGTTCGTAATTTTTATAAGCGCCTATTTTTTTTACAGGCCCGGTAACACAGTTTAAGCTGTTGCCGGGCCTGTTGTCGTATGCGGATATGATTTACTTTGATTGACGCGACCTGATACTTTAAAGGTTACGGACTGAGATTCAGCGAATCAAAGCCCCCAATGGCTCTTGCTGTGTCCATGATGACGGGTGAGGCTGAGGCCTTGCGGCAACTCTGCATAATTTACACATTAAGACATTGAATTCATGAACGATACGACATCCGGCGAAGTTTTAGGCCCTGAAGATCAGGAGCCAGGTCACGGTTCGGGGGGCATGCCGCCCCAGGGCATAAGTTTCGTTACGATCGAGGATGAACTCAAACGTTCCTATCTCGATTATGCCATGAGCGTCATTGTCTCGCGGGCGCTGCCGGATGCACGTGACGGCCTGAAACCGGTACATCGCCGCATCATGTACTCAATGAACCGCGAAGGCCATACGCCGGACAAATCCTATGTGAAATGTTCGCGTATCGTTGGTGACGTGATGGGTAAATATCACCCGCACGGTGACTCGGCCATCTATATGGCCTTGGTGCGTATGGCGCAGCCCTTTTCCATGAGCATGATGTTGGTGGACGGTCAGGGCAATTTCGGCTCGGTCGATGGCGATCAGCCGGCGGCCATGCGGTATACTGAATCGCGTTTGTCTAAACCTGCCATGTCTTTGCTGGCTGATATCGACAAGGATACGGTTGATTTTCAGGCCAATTATGACGGCAAGGAACAAGAACCCAGTGTCCTGCCGTCACGCATTCCGAATCTGCTGGTCAATGGCGCGGGCGGTATTGCTGTCGGTATGGCCACCAATATTCCGCCGCACAATCTGGGCGAAGTGGTCGATGCCTGTCTGGCCATGCTGGATAATCCGGATGTGACGCTTGAGGAATTACTGGAGATTGTGCCGGGGCCGGACTTCCCCACCTGTGGCGAAATTCTGGGCCGTTCCGGTGCACGTAATGCCCTGATGACCGGCCGCGGTTCAGTGATCATGCGCGGCAAGGCTTCGGTGGAAACCATCCGCAAGGACCGCGAAGGCATTGTCATCACGGAACTGCCATATCAGGTCAATAAGGCCAGCCTGATCGAATATATTGCCGACATGGTGCGCGATAAGCGTATCGAAGGTATTTCCGACATCCGCGATGAATCCGATCGTCAGGGCATGCGCGTGGTCGTTGAGCTAAAGCGCGACACATCGGGCGAAATTATCCTCAACCAGCTTTATCGTTACACGGCGCTGCAAACCTCGTTCGGTGTCAATATGCTGGCGCTGAATCATGGCCGTCCGCAACAGATGGGCCTGCGCAAACTTCTGGAACTGTTCCTTGAGTTCCGCGAAGAGGTTGTGGTGCGCCGCACCCGCTTTGAGCTGGGCAAGGCGCGCGATCGCGGTCACGTTCTGGTTGGCCTGACCATTGCGGTCGCCAATATCGACGAAGTCATTCACATTATCCGTTCCTCAGCCGATCCGGCAGAGGCGCGTGAGCGCCTGACGCAACGTGTCTGGCCAGCCGGTGATATGGCGCCTCTGATCGACCTGATTGCCGATCCGCGTTCTATTGTTCTCGAAGACCGGCAGGTGCGCCTGACCGACGAACAGGCCCGCGCTATCTTGGCCCTGACTCTGTCGCGCCTGACCGGCCTTGGCCGCGATGAGATCGGCGATGAGGCTAAGGCTCTGGCCGATGCCATTGCCGGTTATCTGGAAATTCTGGGGTCGCGTGAGCGAATTATCGCCATTATCCGCGAAGAACTGCTTGAGGTGCGTCACAATTTTGCTGTGCCGCGCCGCACGCAAATTGTGGATGGCGAAGGTGATATCGAAGACGAAGACCTGATTCCGCGCGAAGACATGGTCGTCACCGTTACCCATTCGGGTTATGTGAAGCGCACGGCCCTGACGGCCTATCGGGAGCAGCATCGCGGCGGCAAAGGCCGCTCAGGCATGGCCATGAAGGACGAAGACGCCATTACCGGCATCTATTCGGCCACGACCCACCAGCCCATGCTGTTCTTCTCCTCCACCGGTAAGGTTTATAAGCTCAAGGTCTGGCGTCTGCCGTTGGGCAATCCACAGTCCAAGGGCAAGGCCTTTGTCAATCTGCTGCCGCTGGAGGCCGGTGAGACCATCACCAATATTCTGGCGCTGCCCGAAGATGAAGCGGCATGGGAACGTCAGGACATCATCTTTGCCACGCGTTCCGGTAATATCCGCCGCAATGCCCTCAGTGATTTCGTCAATGTCAACCGCGCCGGTAAAATCGCCATGAAGCTGTCGGATGAGGACGCCATTGTCGGCGTTGCCATCTGCACCGACGATCAGGATGTGCTGTTGTCGACGGCTACGGGCCGTTCCATCCGCTTTGCTGTCGATGAGGTGCGTGTCTTTAAGGGCCGTGATTCCACCGGTGTACGCGGTGTGCGTCTGAATGGCGAAGATCTGGTGATTTCGATGGCCATTTTGCGCCGTGTGGGTGCGACACCATCCGAACGGACGGCCTATCTGAAACATGCTGCCGCCTTGCGCGCTTCGGCGGGCGATGAGGGCGATGATACCGCACCTGTGGTCGAAGATGAGGCCGAAGAGGGTGGCGAGGCCAATTTGACGCCGGAGCGGATTCAGGAACTGGCATCGCTTGAAGAATTTATTCTGACCGTGGCGGATACCGGCTTTGGCAAGCGCACCTCGTCTTATGATTATCGTCGTACGGGCCGGGGCGGTCAGGGCATTGTGGCCATCGACCTCAGCAAGCGCGGCGGGCAACTGGTGGCATCCTTCCCGATCGACGCCAGTGACGGCCTGCTGCTGGTGACATCCGGCGGGCAACTGATCCGCACCAATGTCCAGACGGTGCGTATCGCCAGCCGTAACACACAGGGCGTCACCATCTTCCGTACTGCCGCCGGTGAAAAAGTCGTGTCGGTCGAGCGTCTGGTTGAGCAGGACGAGCCAAACGATGAGGTGGATCCGGTCGGCCCTATCAACTAAGAGTTTCACCCGCAGAAGGGCGCTGCATGGGGAGTGGTCTGATGAGAATTGGTCTGTATCCGGGAACCTTTGATCCCATTACCAATGGCCATAATGACATTATCGGCCGGGCCATTAAGCTGGTCGATAAGCTAGTGATTGGTGTGGCACGCAATATCGGCAAGTCGCCAATGTTCACCCTTGATGAGCGCGTGGACATGGTGCGCGAACAGGTGATGCATCTGGGCGATCGCGTGGAGGTACTGGCCTTTGACAGCCTGCTGATGCATTTTGCCGAACAGGTTGAGGCCGGTGTGATCATTCGTGGCTTGCGCGCGGTGGCGGATTTCGAGTACGAATTTCAGATGACGGCGATGAACCAGCAGCTCAATCGCGAACTGGAGACGGTGTTTTTGATGGCCGATCCGCGCCATCAGGCCATTGCTTCGCGTTTGGTCAAAGAAATAGCCCAATTGGGCGGCAATATCGCGCCGTTCGTCCCGCCCAGTGTCGCTGAACGGCTGCTGGCTAAGGTCAAGACGTGAAAACAGACAGGAAGATTTGATGTCACTGGTGAATAAAAAGACGCTTCTGGCGGGTACATTGGCGGCTTTTATGGCAGGTAGCGTCTGTGCAACGGGGGCTTTGGCGCTGGATCCGGGTTATCGTGCGCCGGATGCCGAGCATACACTGGTGATTGAAACCAATAAGGGCCGGATTGTCGTTGAACTCTACCCCAGTCTGGCACCGTCAAATGTGGCGCGCTTGCTAGCTTTGGCCCATACGCATTTTTATGACGGCCTTGTCTTTCACCGGGTTATCGAAGATTTCATGGCTCAGACGGGCGACCCAAAAGGGGATGGCACGGGCGGATCAGACCTGCCGAATGTGCCGGCGGAATTCACCATGCGCCACGACAGCAGCTTTCCGTTTGTTGTGGCCAATAAGCCGGCCGGTTCTCAGATCGGCTTTTTAGGTGCCATGCCGGTACAGTCTCAGGTCAATGAGCTGATGCCGATTACCAAGGATGGTAAGGTGTCGGCCTGGGGGCTGTATTGTCAGGGCGTTCTGGGCATGGCGCGGGACAATTCACCTGATTCCGCCAACAGCCAGTTTTTCCTGATGCGCGGTTCCAACAATGTGCTGGAAAAGCGTTACACGGCCGTTGGCGTGACTCTGACGGGTCTGGATGTGATACGCAAACTTAAGATTGGCGAGCCGCCGGTCAATCCGGACAAGATGCTGAGCGTGCGTGTTCTGGCCGATATTCCTGAGGCTGAACGCCCAAAAATTGAAGTTATGGACACAAGCTCGACACAGTTTCAGGCCGTTCTGGACTGGGTGCGGCGTGATAAGGGTGAGAATTTTTCAGCCTGTGATGTAACCGTACCGGTCAAAGACCTGAATGCGCCACCCGTAAAGGCGGAGGCGCCCGCTAAACCGGCTGAACCCGATGTGCCGGAGTTAAAATCACCTACAGGTCTGTAACACACAAGAAAAAAAGCGCTGGCTCATACCGGCGCTCTTTTTTCCACCCCGATCAAGCCACCACAGTCGCCGTTTTTCTGGCTCGCCTGCGACGGCGGCGCGTTTTCTTTTTGGCCATAGATAACAAAAGCCCTTCGCGCAAGCCACGATCAGCCACCCGTAAGCGTTCGCATGGCCATAGCCGGTACACAGCCTCAAGAATGGCCGCACCGGCCAGCACAAGATCGGCACGATCCTTACCGATACAGGGTTCACGCTCACGACCGGCATGCCCCACCGACAACAGATGCTTGATGACCGACTGGATATGATCATGGCTCATCCACAGACCATCGACTTTTGAACGGTCATAGCGTTCCAGCCCCAGATGCACCCCCGCCAGCGACGTAATGGCCCCTGATGTGCCGACAATATAGGCTTCGCCCCTGTCAAAATGGCTGCGCAGGGCTTCTGGCGGCGTAAAGGCGCGTACGGCCTGACTGACGGTATCGACCATGGATTCGAACCAGGCGGTGACATCGGCGGCCTTGAGGCTGTCTGAAACCATGACCGGAAAGCTTTCTGCCAGATTGACCACGCCTATGGGAATAGACACCCAGTAGGCCGGACGCGGCATTTTGCGCACCAGTTTCAGGGCATTGTGCTGGGCCTGAACCTGCGAGTCCTGAGGGGGCGGGATGGTTTCAAAAGGCGGCATAGGACTAAGCTCAACCCAGCTTAATTCGGTTGAGCCGCCGCCGACATCCATGACCAGAGCTGTGCGCGCCGGCGGGCTGAGATCACGGCTGTCCAACAGGGAGGTGCAGCCGGTTACCGCCAGATGCGCTTCTTCCTCAGGGCTGATAATAGTGAAGTGCAGCCCTGTTTCACGTTCAATGCGGGCGATGAAGGCGGCGCCATTGGCCGCTATCCGGCAGGCCTGCGTGGCGACAGCGCGAATGTGGACAGCGCCGCGTTTTTCAATCTTATCCGCACAGATTTTCAACGCCTTAAGCGCACGCTCCATCGCCCTCTCATTCAGCTTGCCTGACGCGGTCAGGCCTTCGCCCAACCGAACGATCCGCGAAAACGCCTCAATAATACGAAATTGCGAATTGTGCAGATGGGCAATCATCAGGCGGCAATTATTAGTGCCGAGATCGAGGGCGGCATAGACACTGGCTGTGTCCTGCCGGGATAGCCCGCCGCCATTGTCTGCGCGCCGCATCGGCGCAGCCTGCGACGGTCCGCCTTTTGAGGGAGCCTGATACATGGCTCATACCCCGCTTTATTCACGAATGCGTTTCAACACAATGCTGAAAACCCACACTTTTTAATATGGGCAGGCATCCTTTTCCCGGTCACCTTAGGTCGAACCAAGGCGAATGCCAATACTTATTTAGGCTGGCGGATAAGCGCCAATCATGAAAATGCGGTGGGCTCGACAACCGGATGGAGAAGGGCCGTGCGCCGGTCAGAAAGATAATGACATGATGAGGCATGAAAACGGGCGCCGTGAATCGGCCCCCGTCTGGTCAACCCTCTATGTCTGGTCAACCCCTCTATGACTGCTCACCCCTTGGCAAAATTTGATATTGGTCAGATGGTCAAACACAATTTGTTTGAGTTCCGCGGTATTATTTTTGATGTGGACCCGGAATTTGCCAATAGCGAAGAGTGGTGGCAGGCTATTCCCGCCAGTGTCCGGCCGGAAAAAAACCAGCCATTTTATCATCTTTTGGCAACGCATGGCGACAAGAGCTATGTGGCCTATGCCTCTGAGGGCAATCTGAGTCCTGATGATAGTGGCCAGCCTATTTCCCATCCACAGACTGAGCTTATTTTTGAGCGATTCGAAAATGGACGCTATCTCCCTAAGACGCGTTTGTCGAATTAGGCTATGGGGGTAAATATTTGGGGGCTTATCGACATGAGAGCTCACCTTAGTCC
>JBAWDM010000101.1:0-3789 GCA_049590735.1 Asticcacaulis sp.
GCTATTGGGCACGATTGAAATCGCATCCCTACCGGCAGCCATTATACTTGCCACCGTCAAGGTGCCCAAGGCTGAGGCGAGCTAAATCTATGTCGCAATTCGCGCCGTTAAACAATCAAGCCCCCGACGCTTTCGCATCGGGGGTTTAATTGTCAGTGTGCGGATGATTTAGGCCGAGACAGCCGCAGCCTTGCGAATCTGATCATTGATTGCTTGGGAAACAGCTGAGCCAGACGACGTGCCGCCCAGATCACGGGTCAGGATGCCTTTTTCGACCACCACATCAATGGCAGCGTCCAGCGCATCGGCTTCTGCGTTGAGATTCAGCGAGAAACGCAGCAGCATGGCCACGGATTTCAGTGTGCCAATCGGGTTGGCGAGGTCTTTACCTGCAATGTCAGGGGCCGAACCGTGGATAGGCTCATACAGACCCTTACCGGATGTGCCCAGCGACGCCGAACCCAGCAAACCAATGGAACCCGGCAAGACAGAGGCCAGATCGGACAGGATGTCACCGAACATATTTTCCGTCACCACCACGTCGAAATCACGCGGGCGCGTCACCAGGTGCATGGCCATGGAATCAACCAGATTGTGCTCCAGCTCCACATCGCTATATTCGGCGGCGTGCAGCCTGATGACCGTTTCGCGCCACAGGCGGCTGGTCTCAATGACATTGGCCTTATCGACGCTGGTGACCTTATTGCGGCGCTTGCGGGCGGCTTCAAAAGCCACACGGGCCACGCGCTCAACCTCATCGACCGTATAGACGCATTCGTCGATCGCCATGGTCTCAGTGCGGGTCTGCTTGCCGAAATACATGCCACCCGTCAGTTCACGGACGATCAGCATATCGGCGCCTTCGACGATTTCGCGTTTGAGCGGCGAGCGTTGCACCTGCGAGGCGGTGACGCTCATCGGGCGTAGGTTGGCAAACAGGCCCATCGACTTGCGCACAGCCAAAAGGCCCTGTTCGGGGCGCATCTTGCCGAGGTCCCACTTCGGGCCACCCACAGCACCAAGCAGCACGGCATCCGCCGCCAGACAGGCCTTATCGGTGTCTTCGGGATAAGGGTTTTGTACCGTGTCGATGGCAATGCCGCCGATCAGCTTTTCTTCGAAATGAAAGCTGTGGCCATAGGCCTCACCGATCGCCTTCAGCGCCGATACACCGGCGGCCGCCACTTCGGGGCCAATGCCGTCACCCGGCAAAACGACAATGTTAAAATCAGACATTTTAATCTTTCAATATATACCAAAAGAGATTCGCGTCAGGCTGAGGCGAAACGGTTGTTTTTCGAGAACCGGAGCGCAAGCCTACTCAAGTAGGTGAGCACCGGAAGCGTAGAAAAGCGACATTTGCAGACCAGCCTCACGTGAATATCATGCGGCTTCCTTGTTGTGGGCTTTTTCATAGGCTTCGATTTCCGGCAAGCGCTTCAGCACCCAGCCCATAGCGTCCACGCCCTCAAGCAGGCATTGGCGGGCAAAGGCTTCGATCTTGAAGATGAAAACCGTGCCATCTTCGAGGGTCAGGGCGTTCTTTTCGAGATCAATCGTCACGCGCTGCTGCGGATTTTTAAGCAGCTTTTCGTGGGTCGCAACATCCACCACGATGGGCAGAAGGCCATTTTTCAGACTGTTTGAGGTGAAAATATCAGCAATTTCGGTCGAGATCACAGCCTTAAAGCCGAAATCTGTCAGGGCCCAGGGCGCATGTTCGCGCGATGAGCCACAGCCGAAATTGTTACCGGCGACCAAAACGCGATGCTCAGTGGCATCAACCGTGTTGAGGATGAAATCCTTATTGGAGCCATCGGCATTATAGCGCCAGTCGTTAAAGGCCACCTTGCCCAGACCTGCCTTGGTGGTCGTGGTCAAAAAGCGGGCCGGAATGATCTGGTCGGTGTCGATATTGGCTTCGTGCAGCACAACAATGCGCGACGACAGGACGTGGATAGGTTCTTGGTTTGACATGGTGTCTCTTTCTTTCCGCCGCTCAGACGAGCAAGCGGCGGGCTGTCTTAAGCGATTTCCATAAATTGACGCGGATCGGTAACGTGACCGGCAATGGCCGAAGCTGCTGCCGTGGCCGGAGAGGCCAGAACCGTGCGCGAACCGGGGCCCTGACGGCCTTCGAAATTGCGGTTGGAGGTCGAAACAGCCAATTGACCGGGCAAGACGAAATCGCCGTTCATAGCAATGCACATCGAACAACCCGGCAGACGCCATTCGGCACCGGCATCGGTGAAGATCTTGTCCAGACCTTCTTTTTCGGCCTCAATACGCACCCATTCCGAACCCGGAACGATCAGGGCACGCACCCCATCGGCGACCTTACGGCCCTTCATGATAGACGCGGCAGAGCGCAGGTCGGACATGCGGCCATTGGTGCAGGAACCGATAAAGACGACATCGACCTTGGCGACATCGCGGGAATCGCCGCCGTGCATGCCCATATATTTCAAAGCGCGTTCGTCGTCTTCGCTATGCGGCATAGGCACACCGGCTGAGATAGGCGCACCCATGTCCGGGCTGGTGCCCCATGTCGCCATAGGGGTGATGGCGGAACCGTCGATGCTGATTTCGTCATCGAACTTAGCGCCTTCGTCAGACGCCAGAGCCAGCCATTTTTCGGCTGCCTTATCGAAGGCTTCGCCCTGTGGAACATATTGACGACCGCGCAGCCATTCGACCGTGGTGGCATCTGGTGCGATCATGCCGCAACGCGCACCGGCTTCGATGCTGAGGTTACAGACCGTCATGCGGCCTTCCATGTCGAGATTACGGATGACCTCACCGGCATATTCCAGCGCATAACCGGTGCCGCCCGAAAAGCCCAGACGCGCGATGATGGCCAGAGCGACATCTTTGCCAGTGACACCCGGTTGCAACGTGCCGTTTACCGTAATGCGCATGGTCTTGGGCTTGCGCTGTGCCAGACATTGGGTGGCCAGAACGTGACCGACTTCTGAGGTGCCGATACCGAAAGCGATACAACCAAAAGCGCCGTGGGTCGAGGTATGCGAATCGCCACAAACCACCGTAAAGCCCGGCTGGGTCAGGCCCATTTCCGGCCCGATCACGTGCACAACGCCACGGTTTTCCGCCTCATAGCCGAACAACCGTATGCCGTGCTTGGCGGCATTGTCCTGTAGTTTTTCGACCTGAAGCTTGGCTTGCGGTGTCACATAGGGACGGTTGCCGTCGGCATCAGGACGCAGGGTCGGAATGGAGTGATCGAGGGTCGCAAAGGTGCGATCCGGACGACGCACCTTAATGCCCAGATCATCAAGCGCCGAAAAGGCCTGCGGGCTGGTGACTTCGTGCACCAGATGCAGATCAACATACAGGACGGCGGGACGGTCAGACGCTTCGTCCTCAACAATGTGGGCATCCCACACTTTGTCAAATAAGGATTTAGGTTGGGTGGTCATAGGCTTATCTCATTCATAAAAAGGATGGCCAAACCCCCGTCCCTGTCGTGCGCCAAAGGCGCAATCAGCAAGGACGAGGGCTGACCGTTTACATTATTCCGCCGGAACGGTCGCTTCGATGGGGTCAAGCCAGCCGTAGCGATCTTCGGTTTCACCATTGAACAGGCCGTGGAAAAGCTGCATCAGGCGCTTGGTGACCTTGCCCGGGCCGCCGGCGCGGGTGGGGATGTCATCAACCGAGCGGATCGGCGTGATTTCGGCGGCCGTGCCGCACATAAAGACCTCATCGGCCAGATACAGCATTTCGCGCGGCAAGGCCTGTTCGATGACCTCAAAACCATCGGCCTTAGCC
>JBAWDM010000102.1:0-7929 GCA_049590735.1 Asticcacaulis sp.
TAGCCGATCCGATCGCTGTTAAGGTTATCTGAGCCATAAGCTGCCTTCTTTAACTTAATTTGGGGCGGGAAACCGAAAAGCCGCCACAACATGTTGCCGCCAAACCGGCCCCAGCCAGCTTTCCACCACGGCGTGACTCCAATAGGCATGAATGATTTTGGCCAGTGGATCATGAACGCCATCGCCTGCGCTTAAGATGGCCAGATGTTTGGCGGGGGCCTTCATCCGCATACGGAAGACCAGCACATCCCCCGATACGACTTGCGCCAGTTCCACAGGTGTAAAATGACGCCGCAACGCCTCCAGCAGGGGCTCGCCCGTGCCCGTTTCCGCCCAGTCAGGACTATAGGCGGGCAGGGCGCAGGGCTCAGCGCCATAAAGGGCACGCCACACCCCACGCACCACCCCAAGACAGTCACATCCCACGCCTTTCAGGCTCATCTGGTGCTGATAGGGGGTCTGCAACCATGTGCGCGCCTCAGTCAGAATCGCGCTCATCGACCCACGCCTTGCTGACGCGATGTACCATCTAACTGATCGCCATTACGCGGATAAATCGTCAGGAAATCCTCACCAGGCAAATCCGGAAAACCTCTGAAATTCAGCGTATTGGAAAATGTGTTTAAACAGGTGTTATAACGCTTATCGCACACGGTCGCACCCAATTCCCCCGCATCCAGCCCGCAGCGCGGATCCCCCAGTTGCGCATCACACAAATAACCAAAGCGGCGGCCAATCACCTGATCCAGTCGGGCCGCCAGCCCTTCGACATGGGCAATAAACTGGCCCGCCTCATCATCCATGCCGCCGCGGCATTCCAGGCGCGCCAGTGTACCCGTGCCGCTCAGCACAGAGTCGGACGGATTTGTCCAATCAACGACATAGGTTTGGATTGTGGCACCATCATAAAGCCCCGCTTCGATATCAGCAGCCTTGATCGCCTCACTGGCTATGATGCCCGATATCGCCGCCGCCGAGGCCTCACCCAGATTTTGGGAGACCGCCCCCTGCGTCAGCCCGCTTTGCGCCTGACAGGTGATCCCTAAAAACACCAGATCCTGATCATGGTCCGTAAACCCCAGCACCACACCATCACGGCGCGTCAGACACCAGGCCTGACAAAACTTCGCGGCCCCCTGCGCTAAAGCAGAGGCCATATCTTCGGAAATATGTCGCATAATCTGTCCTTTTCAGATTCTGATCTCGATCAGGGACACGGCCGTCACCCGTCCGGCATCAAACCCTTCCAGCGTCAGGTCGATACGCTCCGACTCAAACCGCACCGGCGTATCAAACTGGTATCCGGCGGTGATGACCGCGCCGTCCGCAGGGGCCACATCAAAGCTCACCACACCCGTTGTGATATCGACCGCAAAGCCTGTGACCTCGGCCCTATCCGCCGCCACGCGCACCGTGTCGGCTACCGGCTTGGTGATCGGGCGCAACACAGCACCATAGGCCTTGCACAAGGTAAAATCGCGCACCACCCCATCGCCCGTGCCGATCACCTGATCCGTGGGCGCAGGCGTCACATTGAGCGCGCCGCTTTTGAAATCGGCAAAATCCTTGAACCGAAAGCCATATAACCGGCCCTCACGCGCCTCAAAAAAGCTGAGCAGCTCGGCCGCATCGACCAAGGATTTAATCCCTGCCCCGATCAGATAATGCCGCCGTCCCAGCGCCCACGGGCTGATGCGGCGCTCATATCCGGACGCCAGCCCGACAATCTCGGTCTTGCGTTCAATGCCCGATCCCGACCCAAAGGCCAGCCGGGTCGGGAAGCGCACCTCATGAAAACCACTCATCCGCGTAATCCTAATCTGGCTGCGCGTTGCAGCGATGTCGCCAGTTGCGCCTCAGACCGCACTAAGGCCTGCGGGCCGCCCGACATCATGACGGTGACATTGATATTCGGGCTTTGCGCCGCCTTGGCCTCGACCTGACCGGAGACATTGGGGCGGAAAATTTCCGGCCCGCGCTCTCCGACCAGATAGCTGCCACCGGCGCCAACAAAGCCGCCATCAGCCCGCGCACCGGAAAAGCCACCCTGAACCGCCGAAAACACCTGCGACAAAACCGAACCCAGCCCGCCGGACACCGAAGCGCCTGCCGCCGAATTGACGGCATTCAACAAGGCCGAAGCCAGCTCTTTCAGGCTGATCTTGCCATCCGACGCCGCCCGCCCCAAGGACCGCGACAGGCTTTGACCCGCCTTGGCAAAGGCCTGATCTATGGCCTCGGCGCTCTCCGTCGCGGGCCCCTCCAGCGCCTTAAGGGCGGCAGAGGTTTCGCTGATCTGCTGGTCGATCCCGCCTAAAGGGCCACTTGAAAAACTGTTATTCATCCGGAAACTCCCGCATCAAATCCTCCAAACCCCGCCGGTCCATCTGCTCCGGTTCAGGTGTCGCCGCCAGCATCTGCCATTCACGCCAGCTCAGGGCCCAAAAGCTTTGCGGCGTCAGGCCCAGTCCCAACACGGCATGGCGAAACTGTGCCGCCCAGCTATCCATTCATGGCCTCGAACGCGTTAACCACGGCGCGAATGGCCTCAACAAATCCAACCTGCTCAGGCAATTCATCCATAGCCAAGGCGCACAAGACCACCTGCAAATCAGAAGCCCCCAACTGTTTCAGACGCTCACCTAAGGCCTCAAAACCGGCCACGCCAAAATGGGCTTCCAATCCCGCCAAAGCCGCCAGAGTGACGCACAAACGCACATCACGCCCGCCAAGACTGGCCACGATCTCGCCGCGCGCGGCATTGGCCAAAGAGGGCGTATCAGATGGCGGCAAAGCTCACCTCACCGGCTGATGCCAATGTCAACGCAAAGCTGGCCTCACCGTCATGCTGACCGGCATATTCGAGCGCGGCGATGACGAACGCACCCTCAAAGCGCCCGAAATCAGGCACGATAATTTGCCATGTGGCCTGGCTTTGCGCGAAAAACGCCTCCCGCATCAGGGCATCAGAGGCGGCATCGCGAAACACGCCCGACCCCGACACCGACAGGGACCTGACACCCGCCCCGCCCAGCAGTTCCCGCCAGCCGCCCGAGTCCGAATCGGTGATATCCACCGTCCTGGCATTGAGCGACACGGTGCGCGCCTTGACACCGGCAAGGGTGACAAAGACATCGCCATCAAAAATCTTGAGCAGCATGTCGCGGCCCTTTTGCACAGCCATAACGGCCTCCTTGATTGTGGTGTTAAACAGGTTCCGTCACAGCCCTCAGCCGCAACAACGCATAGGTCGTGCGCTGATCCGAGGCGCGAAACACATCCGTATAGGTGATGCGCAAACTGACCAGATGCTGCGCGCTTAAGCTCAGCTCGGCCCCATCCAGCAGCACCCTTAATTCCGCCGCCACGGCCTTGGCTTCTTCTGAACCGCCAAACCGTGACACGCACATCAGATTAAGCGCCTGCTCAGTCACTTCCGAACCCGTACCGGCCCCCGTCCCGCCGAGGCTTTGCGCCGAGGCACGCCCAAACGCGACATAAGGATATTCCGGCTGTTCCGGCGGCTGGTCATAGATGCGCGTTGGTGTCCCCAGCCAGACCGAAAGACTGGCCTGTGCCCGCAGAAATGCCAATAAGGTCGCCTGAAAATCCAATACAGGATCACTCATGGCGCTATCCTTTCCATCCGCACACGGACGAATCCATCCGCCTGCTCATCAAGGCTCAGGATTTTCCAGTCAAATCCTTTAAGACTGAGACGCCCGCCCCGCGTCATGCCTACGCCGGATCGACAAATGAAATCCGCCGCCTGCACCACATAGGCATCACCCTCTGTGGCGGTTTGCAGGGACGGGGCGGCGGGTTTGAAATCCCCCCAAACCACAGCCCCCGCACTCAGGGAAAAACTGCGCCCGCCATAGACGCTCTCGGACTCGGTAACCTCATAAAGCCGCGCCGGTGTTTGCAGATTCATGATCTTCATAACCGCACCTCTCTATAGGGTGCGATCCAGGCCTCAAGCGCCTCAGAATCGAACGCCGTCTCGCCGCGATTGTCGTAAGCCTGCGCCACCAGATACAGCAGACATAGCCGCAAAGGCGCCGGCGAGTCGGCATCCAGACTAAGGCCGGTCAGCCCCGCAAGCCGCGTGGTGGCGGCCGCAATCAATGTGGCAATCAGCGTGTCTTCGGCCTCGTGCGTGACACGCAAAAACAGCTTGGCCTCAGCTAATGAGACAGGGTCAGACATTTGATTTTCCTTAAAAAACTAATCAGACCTAAAGCCTAACTCAAGGCCAGACCCGCGAGGATTATATGCTTTAAAAACCACGCCCCATCCTCCCCTGCATAGCGGGGGAGGTGGCGGGCGAAGTCCCGCCGTAGGGGGCTTTTTCCTTAGCTGACCGCCATTTTCAGCACCTTGATGGCGTCGAAATTCTGCACGCCGCCACCCACACGTTTTGTGGTATAAAACAGCACATAGGGCTTGGCCGAATAGGGGTCGCGCAGTACCGAAATCCCGGCGCGATCGGCGATCAGATACCCCTTGGCAAAGTCACCAAAGGCGACCGCATAGCTGTTGGCCGTGACATCGGGCATATCTTCGATTTCCTGCACCGGATAACCCAGCAGCAAAGGCAACTGACCGGCGGCTGTCGCGGGCTGCCAGATATAGTTGTCGTCGGCATCCTTGAACTTGCGGATCTTCGACGCGGTGCGGCGGTTCATCAGGAAATGCGCATTGGGGCGGTACTGAGCCTTGGGCGCATAGATGAGGTCAATCAGCGCATCGGTCGGTGTCTCCGCCGCAAAATCACCCGCAGCCCCCGAAGCGATATAGCCGATCTGCCCCCAGGTCGCGCTGGCGTCAGCCGCCATGGTATAGCTTAAGAAACCCTTGGGCTTGTTCGTGCCGTCACCGGCCACAAAGGCGGCGGTTTCCTGCGCGGCAAAGCTGTCTTCGATCTCAGAGGCCAGCCAGTCATCGAGATTGATATAGGCATCATCAAGGATATCCTGTGTGGCCGATGGTGACGCATAAAGCTCACCGGACGCAAAGCTCAGAAGCTCCAGCGTGGCCGGATCGGTTTCCGGACGTGCCGCCGTCTCCGACACCCAGCCCGAAATGACCGAAGCCGTCGATACCGGCTTGCGGAAGGTGTTTGAGCCCACGGAACGCACAGTGGCCAGCGACCGCATGGGGGATACCTGCGCCAGACGGCGCTCAATATAGGTTTCCGTCTCCGTTGGCGCTAAGGCACCGGAGCCCGAATCGGAGGATATGCCCGATTTCAGCTCCACACCCAAACGGCCTGACCGCAGATAACCCTGCCACGCGGCCTTGGCTTCGCTGGGTTCCGCCAGACGGCCTTCAGGCTCCAGAGCCGGACGGCTTTTCTGGCTCATCAGGCTTTGCAGGCGGCCTTCTGCGGATTGCAACGCGCCTTCAATGCGCTCCAGCTTGGCATCAATCAGGCTATCACCATTCTTTTTTTCCATGGCCCTGAGGCGCTGATCATTGGTCGCCTTAAAAGCTTCAAAATTGGCCAGCACCTCATGCAGCGCGGCGCGAACCTCAGGCGATGTCGCGGCCTGTTTAACTTCTTTCATGTCGTATTCTCCGGTTGAAAATGAACGTGTTATTTCATACCTCCCCGACGTGTCGGGGAGGGGGACTGACGCGCCTCGCGCTCAAGCAGCGAAGCGGTAGCGCTTCAAAAATGTGCGGGGTGGTGGGGTGTCTTGCTGTTGAGCTTAGGCCGCTTCGGCATCCTCAAAGATGCGTGTGATCCGCGCTGACGGCAGCATGGGAAAGGTGACAATCGAGATTTCCCACAGTTCAACCTGCGTTAAAACGCGCAAACCACCTTGACCTTTTCGGCTCTTTTGGGTGCGAAAACCGATACTCAGGCCATCAATGACGCCCGATTTCACCATGGCGGCCACCATGCGGGCTTCGGGCGAGAACTCTAATATCCGTCCACGGACGAAAAGCCCGGTTTCGTCCTCACCCAGCTCATCCCAGACGCCAATGGGTGACTTAAGCTGGTGCTGATACAACATCCGCACCCCGCCAGCCCCGCTACTCATCAGCGAAGGCTGAAAAGCCCCCGGCACCACCACATCCTCATTCAGATCACGCAGGCCAAAGCGTGAGGCATAGCCTTCGATATAGACGGTCATGCGTGCTCCCTGTCCAGTTTGGTTTCAATACGATCCAGTGTCGCGCGCTGCGCAAAGGCCTGTTCCTCCAGCCTTGCTAAGCGCTCCGATACACCGGCCTGCTGCTCTAAGCGGCTTTCCATCCAGCCGCGCACCGGCCCTGCCGACCCACAAAAGCACAAAAGCGGTTTGTATAACGACCGTAATAACGACCGCCATCGGCACGGCCTGCCATAAAATCAGGCTATTCATCCCCACAGGCCTCCACCGCGCTCAGCCCCGCAAGATGACGGCGTTCCGCATCACTCAGGAAGGTCGCCGCCTCCAGCCTGGCCCACAGCGCGTCCCGTTCATTCGACAGCGCCGGCAGGGCTTCGATGTCATTAACAATCCGTGTACCGACGAATTTGGGCTCCAACCAGGCCGACAGATTGCGCGTGGTCTTTTCCGCCAGAGGTAAAACCGTATGCCGCCAGAAAGCCGCATTAGCCTCCTTGTAATTGGCATAGCTGTTATCACCGGGAATCCCCAGCAACTGGCCCGGCACGCCAAAGCTGAGCGCGATCTCGCGCGCCGCCGCATACTTGCCCTGAATAAAGTCCATATCGGCCGGACTGAGCGACATCGGCTTCCAATCCAGCCCGCCCTCGAGCAACAGAGGCCTGCCCGCATTATCCTTGCCGCTATAGGTATCGCTCAACTGCGCCTTCAGGCGGTCAAACTGATCCTCCGACAACCGTTCTGATGCCTTGGAGCCGTAAACCAGCGCCCCCGAAGGCCGTGCCGCATTATCCAGCAGCGCCTTGTTCCACGCACCCGACGCATTATGGACATCAATCGAAAAGGCGGCAGCCTCAAGTGGCGAAAACCCGTACCAGTCATCCAGCGGATGCCACAGCTTCAGATGCAAAACCTTCAGCCAGCCACGCTCATCGCGGCCTATGACGGCCTTACCGGAACCTGTCGTGTACTGATAACCATCCGGCCAGCCTTTTTGATTGGCCACCACCTTCATGCGGTCGGGCCTCAGGCTCCACAGCTCGAACGGCGTATCATCGCCAAAACTGACGGCTTCCACATAGGCATTGCCCGCTGTTTGCAGCCCGCCATACAGGGCTTCGCGCAAATCGGCACCGCCTTGCTCCGGGTTCGGACGATCTACCAGCTTTTGCAAAGGATGATCAGGTGCGCGCCGGCCCGCGTGTTCGACCCGCAACGGAATCGACGCGCAGGCCTCGCTGATCATGCGGACACAGCGATAGGCAATGGCATTTTTGGCAAAGCCTTCGCGGGCCAGCGCCTCATAATTGCGCGGCGTCCATACGGGCTTGCCGACCACATTCATAGCGATCACCGACCCGGCCGCCGATTGTTTTTCTTCGCGCCTGAAAAGGTCGCTCAATCGTTTCAACATTATATGTTCCATGCTTATTAATGCCTCCTCCCCTGTGAAACGGGGGAGGTGTCACGGCGTAGTCCGTGACGAAA
Organism: Asticcacaulis sp.; assembly: GCA_049590735.1. Lineage (GTDB taxonomy): Bacteria > Pseudomonadota > Alphaproteobacteria > Caulobacterales > Caulobacteraceae > Asticcacaulis. Next base: position 7,611 of record JBAWDM010000102.1, read on the forward strand.
GCGGGCCTCTTAATTACATCCGCAATTACATCCGCCTCAGTCGCGGCTCGGCCCGACCCGTAATCAAAAGCGCACTCAGCGCCCAAACCAGCGCATCCGCGCGGTCTGGACTCTTGGCCAAATCACCGCCGCCCAAAGCCATCAGCTCCTCATCCAGTTCTGAAAACCGTGTGCCCACCCCTTCGGGGCAGTGACTGATCCGCCCCTGCTCATAAAGCGCGGCCACCGGTTCCGCCCGCGCCCGTTTGCCGACCCGCGCATGCACCAGCTGAACCGGCACCTCGCATCCCGCCATGGCCAGCAGCGATCGGATCATTTC
>JBAWDM010000103.1:0-7150 GCA_049590735.1 Asticcacaulis sp.
AGGCAATCGCGTCGAATTCGTCCAGTCCCCTGCGGGCCTGCCTGATGTCCCTGCCAACCCGCTGGCCAGCCGTATCATTCATGTCGGCTTCATCGTCCATAACCGGTCATTAGAGGACAGTTTTTACCGCGATATTCTGGGTTTTCGGCCTTACTGGTTTGGCGGCGTCAAGGCCGATGAGCCGACCTGGGTTTCCCAGCAGGTGCCCAATGGCACTGACTGGCTGGAATATATGCTGGTGGACGGCCCGGAAACACAGGGCATTCCGGCCGGTATGAGCCAGCAAACAGCGGGTGTGCTCAATCACTTTTCACTGGGTGTGCCCAATACACGCGACACCTATACGGTGCTATGGAATGGCGAGCGCCTGAAAGACCAAAATGAAACACCCAAGATCGGCCTTGACGCCAAATGGCAACTCAACCTGATTGATCCGGATGGCACCCGCGCCGAGGTGATGGAATTTCATGCGATCGGAAAGCCCTGCTGCTCGCCGTTTACCGCCACCGATCCCGAAAAATAATTACGAAAAATAACGCAGAAGGAAGACCCCATGTCCGGCTTTAACATTGATCGTCGCAGCCTTTTCCTGGGAGCAGGCATGCTGCCGCTCATAGGCTCAACCGCCATGGCGGCCACACCCAAGGCCGAGGGCCAGCCCCTGCCGGGACGTTTCGATATGCCGGATCCGCCCGCCAAACGCATGAATTGGGCCGTTGTCGGGCTTGGCACCTTTGCGGTCGGCCAGATGATGCCGGGTTTCGTGGCCTCAAGCCATGCCAAGATGACCGCCTTTGTTTCAGGCAGTCCACAAAAAGCGCACGATCTCGGCGCGGCCTATGGCGTGTCTAAATTCTATGATTACAATAATTTCGACCAGATCGCCAATGACAAGGATATTGACTGTGTCTATATCGCCCTGCCCGTAGGCCTGCATGCCGAATATACGATCCGCGCGCTTAAGGCCGGAAAACATGTGCTGTGTGAAAAGCCCATGGCCTCTACGGTTGCCGAATGCGAAGCCATGGTGGCTGCTGCCAAGGCCGCCAACAAGCAGTTGGGCGTGGCCTACCGCGTCCATTTTGAGCCGAACAATATGAACGCGATCCAGAGGTTGCGTGACGGCGAGATTGGCGATTTGCGTTATTTTTCCGGCGAAACCGGCTTTGTCGTCAACCCAAGCTATCCGCCGCATAAATGGCGTCTGGAAAAAGGCCTGGGCGGCGGCGGCTCCATGTATGATATCGGCATTTATGCGCTGAATGCCGCCTTATGGGCGGTCAATGAAGCCCCCACATCCGTTACGGCCGTCTATTCCATGCCGGCCAATGATCCGCGTTTCAAGGAGGTCGAAGGCGGCGTCGACTGGCGTCTGCGCTTCCCCTCCGGCATCAGTGCGCAAGGGTCTTCCTCCTATTGCTGGACCTATGCGACACGGCAAAAATTCTTTGCCACCAAAGGCAGTATCAGCATGGATCCGGCATCTGAGTACAACCAAATCACGACCATTTTGCAACGCGACGGCATGCCGCCGGCCAATATCAATTCCGGTAGCCCTACGGTTCAGTTCAGCGCCCAGATTGACGCCTTCTGTGTCGCCGCCGCCGCCAATAAGCCGCACCGCACACCCGGCGAAATGGGCCTGCGAGACATCCGGATCATTCAGGCCATGTACCAAAGCGCTGATGCCGATGGTCAGATTGTGAAACTTTAAGGCTAAGTCAGGCCTTCGCCAGCTCAATGACCAGTTCTTCAAGCAGATCGAAGGTATTGCGCATACCGGCTTCCATGCCTGAGCCTATGACCGCATCGCGCACAAACTGAGACGGATAGGTTTCACGGAAAATTACATCCGTGTGGCCGTCCGTTTCAGAGAAGTTCACCACGACAATCGCAGGGCCCGCCACATGGGCCATCGGCTCATAAAGCTGCGTATAGCTCAGGCGCGTGTGCGGCTCGACCTCAGTGTAATCACCCGAAAATACCGCTTCATTCTGATTTGGGGCCTTGATGACGTAGCGAAAACGGCCACCAACCTTCACATTGGCCTCAACGCTGATCATCTCAACGCCTAACGCTTTCGGGGCCCACCACTTCATAACCAGATCAGGCCGGCTGTAGGCATCAAAAACGATGCGCGCCGGAGCGGCAAATCGACGCCGGATAACAATATCGCAGTCGCCTTCAAGTTCTAATGTTGTCGGATTCAGCATGGTCTATTCCTTTTTGGGGGTAAGATTTTCATTGTGCAACATGTCGGCAATGACGGCATCCATCTGATCGAAACGCGCGCTCCACAGACTGCGATAAGCCTCCAGCCATGTGTCAATCGCCTGAAGGCCTGCGGGATCGAGGCTGTACAGACGCTGCTGCGCCCGCGCCTCAACCGCGACCAAACGCGCTTTTTTCAACAGGTTCAGATGTTTGGAAACAAGCGGCTGATGCAGGCCAAGCCGTTTGGCAATCAGGCCGACCGGCTGCGCTCCATCGCGCAAGATGGCGACAATACGCAGGCGGTTGGAATCGGCTAAGGCTGTGAACGTATCTAACATGATATTATATTCCAATAATGGAATATATGAGTCAAGCCCTATATTCCAAAAATGGCACATTGACTATATGCCCATAAAACTATGTCGAAGCCATTATGAAAATATCTAACCATAGGGGGAGGGAAAATCACGTTTTGTCATGCTAGGCTTGACGTATGAAACGTGGTCGCCCGCCTTATAACGATAGTCTTACACCCGCTGAATGGAGGGTCGTTGAGGCTGTGCGACACGGCATAAGCAATCTTAATATCGCGGCCTTGCGTAAGATCAGCCTTGATGCCGTCAAATATCATGTCCGAAATGCTTGTCAGAAACTAGAATTGCCCAATCGCCAGGCTCTGCGCCACTGGGACGGGGTGGCGCGCGGGACAGCGCTTTATGCAAGGGAAAAACAAATGAATGAGACGCTAAAACTTGGCGAAATTGGACAAATCGCCCGAACAGTCAAAGACCGCCCGAACATGGTACGCTGAGATATTGGGCTTAACACATCTCTATTCTTTTGGTGATCTCGCGTTTTTTGATTGCGGCGGGCTTCGCCTTTTCTTGTCGCAGTCGGACACGCCATCGAACGACTCCATACTATATTTCCGTGTGGCCGATATCCACGGTGCGCATGCGACCCTTTCCAAACGAGGTGTCGAATTTCTTGGCGCCCCGCATATGATCCATAAACATGCCGATGATACAGAAGAATGGATGGCCTTTTTAAATGACAATGAAGGCCGTCCACTTGCGCTGATGGCACAGGTCAAGCCCTAGCGGCGCATGTGCGGTAGTTATCACGCCTTGCTGTCTACTCAGAAATCTGTGGGTATAAGCAAGAAATCTAAGGGTGTCTTATCGGCTCACCATGCGTATAACCGATAGTTCTACGTCATGCGCCATCCCAACAGATTTACTTAAGGGAGCAGGCCTCTAGGTGAAATGCATGGAACCCAAGAAACCCCGCAATTGGTGCTTTGTTTGGTCAAGACGGCGTTAAATAGCCGCGCTGGGCCTATTGTCGTGTCATTGGAACTGCCAGAAATGGCGAAAAATCCCACGTCACCGATTTGGAAGGGGACGGATGGACGGACATCCGTAGCTATGCAGCAACTTGTAAAACAGTTGCAGGATATGGCAGCCGTAAACGCTCGACTCAGCCTTGATTTTCACGCCGAGTGTCTAATGACTGAACCGCCTAAGGATTACGATTCTTTTGTAAATAAATGTTATGGTGACAATCTCTTGAAATCTATTGATAAAGGCTATCTCATCGCCTTAAGTGGAAATAATCACGCCCAGCGTACACGTAAAGATTTCATGCCGACGGGTGGTTACTTGCCCTTATCTGTACGCACGGTCGAGATAGTGGCCGCGAACGATGGCAATGTATATGGCTGTTATGGTCCAGATGGTTGCCACCAATATGTTATGCAGGGCTTGCATGAATATAATGATATAAGAGGTTTTGCGCCGGATACTAAGCACGATTACGATTACATATATGTCTTAAACAGTATGACGGCATCGCCTCCAGCCAATGCCGCAAAGTAACAAAGCCTAACCACTGCACAAATATGTGCCACTTAGGCAAATTCAAGCCTGCATATGATACAGCACAATACCGCTTGTGGTCGCCACGTTCAGGCTGTCGAAACCACCGCTCATGGTAATGCGAACCGTCGTGCAGGCGTCCAATATATCATTAGACAGACCCGGCCCTTCGGCGCCAAATAACATGGCTGATCGGGCGGCGGCTTCCACATCATCCAATGCTATCTCACCCGCCGGACTGAGGGCATAGGCTGTCAAATCATGCGCCCGTATTGTGGCCATAAGATCAGTCGTGCGATAGTGCGGCACCTGAAACACGCCGCCGACACTAACGCGAATGGCTTTGCGGTACAGCGCATCACAGCAAGTGGAATCCAATATCACGGCATCTACTCCAAAGGCAGCCGCATTGCGCATCAAACCGCCCATATTATCCGTATTGGCAATGCCGGACAGCACCAGAACCCGCACCTGATCCGCCGCCAGTACCTCGGCTAAACTAAGCGAAGGCACATAGGCACCCAGCGCCAGATAACCGCGATGGATAGGAAAACCCGCCAGTTCATCCATCAAATCCTGCGCTACCACATAGACCGGCACATCTTCCGACAAAGCCGATACATCCAACCCCCGCAACCGTTCCGTTGTTGTTAATACACTGTGGGTGCGTGCCAGTTTTGAAGCAAATAACCGCTCCAGCACAACCCGTCCCTCGGCCATAAAAAGCCCTTCGCGGCCTGTCAGATCGCGGTCTTTGACATCACGGTAAAGCCTCAGGCGGTCGTCCTGCGGGTTGGTTATCTCGATGATCGTCGTCATGTAAGCTTTCAAGAGCCGCACGTGTCTTGGGCAGGCATTGCGGATATTCGGTCTGTATAAATTGCACCATGGCCTCACGGACATAGCATCTGAGGTCCCATGAGGCCGAAGAATCGGCTGAGCTTACCAGAATACGGATTTTGATGACATCAGCCGTGCAGTCCGTCACCTGGATGCCCTGCGTTTTCTGATCCCATAAGGCATTGCCCTTAAGCAATTCCGTCAGCTTCTCCCGAAGGGGCTCGATTGGCATGGTGTAATCAGCGAAAATCTCGACTGCGCCAATAATATCCGCCGATTGCCGTGTCCAGTTCTGGAAAGGCTTTTCCAGAAAATAGCTAATGGGCAAAACGAGCCTGCGCAAATCCCAGATACGGATCACCACATAGGTCAGGGTAATTTCCTCAACGCGCCCCCATTCATTTTCGACCACCACCACATCCTCTAACCGGATCGGTTGCGTAAAAGCGATCTGAATGCCGGCGAACAGATTACCCAGTGTCTTTTGTGCCGCCAGACCTACAACCAGACCGGCAACCCCGGCCGATGCCAGAAGGCTGACGCCAATACCGCGCAAAGTATCAAACATCAGGAAAATCGCCGCTAAGGCAATGAGGAAGATCAGAAAACTGGCGATGCTTTTGATCACCGATATCTGGGTGTGAATGCTGCGGGCGCGCAAATTATCACTGACGGTAATGTCATAACGCCGCCCCATCGCCTTGCTGAGGATGTCGATAATGCGCAGAGCCAGCCAATAGATCAGCGCCACAGACGTGATCTTGACTATGGCGGTCATGACAGGGCCATTCATCAGCTCCGGCGCGACGGCGCGCACGGCGACAAATACGGCCAGCACAGGCAGAACCGTATAGAGCGGCGCATGCAGGCGCTTGGTATCGACATGCTCGAGGGTTTTAGGATTGGTCTTAACCAGCCATTTGATGAAACTCATCAACAGGCGGCCCAGTATGGCGCCCGCCACACAGGCAACAATGGCTACGATCAGAATATATAGGGGCTGCGGCAGATAGATTGGCAAAATGTCCATTCAGGCTTTCCGTTGATATGTGCCCCCGCACCTGCGAACAAACAAGCCCGCCTGTCCCGCAAGGTCAAGGCCTGCGCCATCACAAAGCCCTCACCTGACTGTGATGTTGAGCGAGATGCCTTGCCTGACCTCGCTACATGACATATCGTGATCACAATTCGCGCGTCATGAAAATACATCCCTTTCCTGTCATGACGCGAAGCGCCTATTAAAAAAAGATGATTCCCATGTCCAATGACGGCTATATGAAATCCAAGAACAAACCCCACAAAAAGGTGTTTGAAAAACGGGGCGCGCGGGATCTCGAAGAAGCAACCGCCTGGCTGGCCAGCCAGAATATCGAAGAAATTGAATGCATGATTCCCGATCTGGCTGGTGTCGCACGCGGCAAGATCATGCCGTCGAAAAAGTTCCTCAATGCCCCCTATATGAACCTGCCTCTGGCGGTGTTTTATCAGTCCATAACCGGTGATTATCCTAATCTGGACGGCGTGGTCGGCGCGGTACAGGCCGATACAGACATTTTCCTGAAGCCTGATTTCGCGACTCTTGCGGCGGTGCCCTGGGCGCATGATCCGACCGCTCAGGTTATCCACGATGCCTTCCATCCCGATGGGCGGCCGGTCGAAGAAAGCCCGCGTCAGGTTTTGCGTCGCGTGCTTGGTTTTTATGAGGCCAAGGGCTGGAAGCCGGTCATTGCGCCGGAGCTTGAATTCTATCTGGTCGAGAAAAACATCGACCCGGACTATCCGCTGAAACCACCGATCGGGCGTTCAGGCCGTCCCGAAACCGGCCGTCAGGGCTATTCGATTTCGGCGGTCAATGAATTCGATGCCCTGTTTGAAGACATGTACGAATATTCCGAAAGTCAGGGCCTTGAGATCGACACCCTGATCCACGAATCCGGCGTGGCTCAGATGGAAATCAATCTGCGCCACGGTGATCCGCTTGAGCTGGCCGATCAGGTCTTGATGTTCAAACGCACCATCAAGGAAACCTCGCTGGAGCATCAGATCTACGCCACCTTTATGGCCAAGCCCATGGCGGCGGAGCCCGGCTCGGCCATGCATATCCACCAGTCGATTGTCGATGCCAAATCCGGCCAGAACCTGTTTTCACATGCCGATACGGGCGAGCCCACACCGGCCTTTTTCCATTTTATTGCCGGTCAGCAAAAATACATGCCGGC
>JBAWDM010000104.1:0-23596 GCA_049590735.1 Asticcacaulis sp.
ATTATAGCCCCTGCCGACGGAGAAACGACACTGTTACGTGAAACGGACTAGGAAGCGCGCCGGGCCACAGGCCTGACGACCGTGTTTTTAAGGTACAAGACACAGGATCACGCCTCAGGTCAGCACGTACAGGAACGTATTCATGCCGCAAGGGCTTGTCTTATTACAGTCGCAAACGACAGCGGCACAGAGGTCGGATGAGGTGCCCGCTTTGGCACGTCTTCGTCTCATGACAAGTTGCGTTGGATTTGAAAAAGCCATGAACCCTGCGACGCCTGAGTCTGATGAACATTTGTTGGAACGTATTGCCAGTGGTGATATGGCGGCTGTGTCCATGCTTGTATCACGTAAACTGCCAAAGCTGCTCAGTCTGGGTCGGCGCATGCTGAATGATGCGGCTGAGGCTGAAGATGTGGCTCAGGAAACACTTGTCCGAACATGGAAACAGGCGGGCAATTGGGTGCCCGGACGGGCGCAAATTGATACCTGGATGCACAGGGTGGCTCTTAATCTTTGCTATGATCGTTTAAGAAAACGCCGCAATACCGTAAGTCCTGATGACGTACAGCTAGTAGACGACCGCCTCAGTCCACCCGCGCATATCGAGCAGAACGAAACCGCAAGTGCGCTTAGACGTGCCCTAGCTCACCTGCCTGAACGACAACGCACGGCCATTACCCTGCAATATTTTCAGGAGATGTCCAATATTGAAGCCGCGCACGTCATGGACATCAGTGTAGAGGCGCTAGAAAGTCTTCTGGCACGCGGCAGACGCGGACTACGCAATCTAATGCAGGGCTCTCCCGCGCTGGATTTTCAGGATGCTATCACCAACCCACTTACAAATGTCGTACGGCTAAACCCGTCCAAATCGGGGAAATAGGTTATGACCCATACAACGCTAAAATTTGATCGTTTCAAAGCTATCGTCGAAGCCTATGGTGCCTCACCTATGCTGTGGCCAGACTCTGAGCGTGAGGCGGCCCTTAAGTTTATGGATGCCCATGCCGAAAAGGCTCAGGCCTGTCTGGCTGAGGCGCGTGTACTGGATGACATGTTCGACAAGCTAAAACAGGCGGAACAGGTGTATGCCCATGCGGATCAGGCGCTTTTCGAAGCGACCATGGCGCGTTTCTCGCCGGTGAATAATGTGGTGAATATCCGACCGTCTGAAAAGGCGGCACCCTCATCGCATCCTGTTTTATGGCGTGTTGGGATAGGTATTGCTGCCTGTCTGGCCGGCGCCATTATCGGCACCAATCTGAGTATGAACGGCCTGAGTGATATACGCACTCAAACCGTTCTTGAACAGGTTGCCATGCTGGACGGAGACAATTGATGATGAAAAATTCCTCTGTAAAATGGATATTGGCAATCTCTTTGATTATCAATGTGTTCCTGATAGGCGCCGCCATTAGCACGGCCGTTGTGTTTAAGCGTTATATGCATGACTTTCAAAAACCCATTGCGGCCTCTAAGGCTTGGCGCGATGCCACAGAAGGCACGACCAAAGAACAACGTATTCACATCTATATGCTGATGAAAACAGCTGCGCTTACCGGCGAGCATGATATGGCCAAGGCCCGTGCCATCCGCGCTCAGGCCGTGGATATGGTGTCAAAGCAACCCTACGATGCTGTGCATGTGGCCATGTTGTCCGAGCAGGCCCGCAGTGCCGAAAACGATGCGCGCGCCAAGATTGAAAATGCTATGATCTTGAATATGAAAGACCTGCCGGTTCGTGAACGCACGTTTTTAGCCACAACCCTATTGCGTTCCAGCACGCGCTTTAATCGCTTTGTGAGATCAGATGATACGCCACCGCCCGCCAATAAGGTGGGTATGTCGGCCTCAGCCCAAAGTGCAGCCAGCAAGCCTTAACTCAGCGCCAGAATGAGAACTGCGTCATCGTCATTATAAATTGTAGCGCCTATTCCGCCGCCCGCCGGTAGACACCACCTTTTTTATTTGCGTCTCACTTATTAGAACAACAGCGAATTCATTGGAACGCTTTTCACTCGCTGGAGCTAGCCGAAATGTGGATATATGAGCCACGCCCTCAGAGTCAACATCGACACCAAATACCAGTCCCTCTGGTGGAAAGTTGTTTGGATCGCGTGGACCACCTACATATTCAGCTTTGGCAAGATAGTAGTACCTCGATGCAGGGAGATTGGCATCACCACTAGCGCTTCTTGCAAGCGAAAGCTCTATCGGCTTAAAGGTTTTGCTTTCAAGACTCGCCATCATCTGATCCTGCAAGGGAAAAACGACAGGCTTGACGGCATAATCACCAGACAACCAAATGTAGCTGGTCTTTTGTGGGACAGGCGCACAATTCGTACATAAGATTGAAGTTGCCGCGATTAACAGGACTGATAATTTCATAGGCACACTCTTTTAGTGACAGTTTACTTGCCACGCACCGATCATCAGGCTGCGCGACCCTTATGTTGATCAGTCTCGGAATCGGCCGCTTTCGTATCATGCAGAATAGGCAGAATGACGGTCACGGTCGTGCCCTCGCCTAACTGGCTATCGACCTCAAAGCGGCCATTATGCATTTCAATCAGAGATTTGGTCAGGGCCAGGCCAAGACCTGTACCTTCCTTGGTGCGTGAAAACTGGTTTTCAACCTGCTCAAAAGGTTTGGCCAGCCGCTCCATATCCTTTTCCGCTATACCAATACCGGTATCGGCCACATAGATATGGACATTATTTTCGGTATGAACCGCCGAAATGGTTATGGTGCCGCCTTGCGGGGTAAATTTGACAGCATTGGTCAGAAGATTGAGCAAAATCTGTTTAAGCGCCCGGAAATCCGCGGATATTTCCGGCAGTTTTGGCAGGTGCACCCGTACCTTAAGGCCTGCCTTTTCTGCCTTTTGCCGCAACAGACGTAAGGTGTCTTCGACCACCTCATCAATCGCCACTGGCTCAATATGTAAGGTTAGTTTGCCAGCCTCAATCTTAGACATGTCAAGAATGTCGTTGATCAGGGACAAAAGGTGCTGACCGGAATTGAGAATGTCACCGGCATATTCCTTATAGCGGGCATGCCCCAGAGGCCCGAACATTTCCGACGCCATGATTTCGGAAAAGCCATTAATGGCATTCAAAGGCGTGCGCAGTTCATGCGACATATTGGCTAAGAATTCGCTTTTGGCGTGATTGGCGGCCTCGGCGCGGATCTTAGCCATTTCATATTTACGCGCCAATATGGTTTGCTGAGAGCGGCTTTGCTCAAGCTTTTCAACCAGACTCTGAAGCTGTTCCTCATTACGGCGGCTCAATTCTTCCTGAAGCTTAACGGCGGTGATATCCGCACCGGTGAGCACACGCCCGCCTTCTAAGGTGCGGCTTTCGGAAATTTGAATCCACCGGCCATTATTCAGCTCAGCCTCAATGACGCCTTCACGCGCATCCGGCGCCGGCTGCTGGCGGCGAATGGCAATTTGCATCACCTGATCAATCAAATCGCGCGGCGTGCCAATCTGCAGGAAACGGTCATCAATATTAAAGGTCTTACCGAAGGTCGAATTCCACATCAGCAGACGCTGACGGCGGTCCCAAAGGACAAAGGCGTCCGACACCGAATTGATGGCGTCCCTCAGGCGGGCCTCGGCGCGTTGCGCCCGAAGCTGGGCGATGCGCTCTTCGCTGACATCCAGCGCCACACCGGACAAGCGCGTAAAGCCCGTATGGGAGCGCTCGCTGACCGACTGGCCGCGCATATCAATCCACAAGGCCTGCCCATTTTGTCCCGGCACCCGAAAGGACACATCAAAGGCACCCTTGATGCGCGCCGATTCCAGAGCGTTGAGAATGGCTTCGCGGTGTTCCGGTGCCACGCGATCCAGCACCTCCGCCGATGAGGCCACACCACCACCGCCCCAGCCCAGCATGACGCCCGTCACATCCGACATATAGATGAGGTTTTGTTCGATATCCCAGTCCCAGATACCGCACCGCGCCGATTCAACCGCCAGGCGATAGCGTTGTTCATTGGCCTGAAAATGCTTAGCGTCATCACGGGTTTTGCGCCCCTGAAAATACAAGAGCAGACCAAAAAGCGCGCCGATCAGTAAAGGGCCGCCAATCAGAAAGGCTGTCTTGATCGTATTTTGCGCCGAAAAGAAAAAGCGCTGGGTTGGCAACGCCTTTAACAAAATCATGTGGGCCTCATCGCCTGAGGCATCAGATGTCTGCATGTCAGGCACTACGGCGGCGATTTTAACAAAACCGCCTTCGCTCAAAGCGCCCTGAATGAGGTGGCCGGAATCCGCACGGGCCCTGAGCTGGCTGTAGGAAATAGCCAGGGCCGATTTGATATCCTTGCCAATCAATTGCTCATCCGAGGCCTCAACAATAAGACCGTCTTCATTCACAAGCGCATTAAAACTGCCACCCGCCGTATCCGCCCCCAGCGCATCGGCCTTTAGGCGGGCCACGGCATCGGGCGCTCCGCCCTTGCCCTTCAATACCGCATAGGCCCGCGGAACGGGCGTCAGCCGTGAAGCCGCCGTGACCAGCGAGAAGGGTTTGCGCGCCGATTTGGCGGCCTGCACCAAAAGCTCACTGTCATCATTGCCAGCCACTGCCAGGACACCGGCATCCGGATTGATAAGGCCTGTGCTGAGTATATGTTGACCGCCCAGCTTAAGGCCCTGTTCCGCCGCACTCAGGGGTGCATCCTTAGCCAGCGTCCATTGGGTTTGGGTTGCCTGAAGCGCCAGCCGCGCCACTTCGAGGTGCGCATTCAACCGAACAGCATCCATACGTGTCGCATTTAACAGGGCCTGCCCCTCGGCATCCTTGTCCGTCGACAGACTGTTGCCAAGCTGTGCCGTCGACAGCGCCATAAAAATGACCAGACCCAGGGTCAGAGCCAGTCCGGTTATGCGTATCCATAAGGGCATGGCGGATTTAAGCGGTGTCGCCATACCCCGAGACAAAGCAGCACCCTTTGTAGCATAAGCCTTACCGGTACGGCCGGGGCGCACGCCTTCCACAGATGTTTCCACATCTCTGCGCCCGCTCCGGGCTTCGCTTTGAGCGCGAGAATTTTGACGCCGCTCCGTCACAAAAGATCCCATATGATTCGGTTTGCCCGAACAGGGTAAACGTCTCGTTAACCTATTGTCGAGAGTCTTAAGCTTTTATAAACTTAAATTATCGGCGTGCTGTTTTTTGTCGATACAAGTGCAGGCTGATTGCCTCTGCCTTTAAACGGCGGTATTTTTTTCTTCGCCGGCGCGGCGCTCAGGCCCGCGATATTTCGGATCCGACCGGCGGCGGCGATCCGGCCCGAAATAGGTGGCGGCCTTCACATAGGGGCGCGGAAAATCGACAATGGCCACGACCTTACGGCGCAATTCGCTGGCGGTCACCGGCTTGCAGCAAAATTCATTGACCCCGGCATCGCGCGCCGCCAAAACCCGCGAACGCTCCGAGTGCGCCGTCAGCATGATGACCGGCACATAGCGATTAGCGCTGTCGGAGGAGTTTCGGATAAGCTGAACAAATTCAACACCATCCAGAACTTCCATCTGATAGTCGGTGATAACAATGTCGATGGAATCGTGTTTCAGGTGGTGAAAGGCTTCGGTGGCGTCACGCGATTCAAAAATCGCCACAGCTCCAAATCCCCGCAATATGGTTTTGACAATATTGATCATGTGGACATTATCGTCCACCACCAGGAACCGAACGCGTTCGAGGCCTGCCAAAATCTTCTCCTGAAGTTACTCGTAAAACTGAGATAACATGAGTCAGGTTTACGATTGCTTAAGGGGGGTTAATTTTAAAACAGACCCTCAATTCGAGCTAAACCCATGTCTCGTAACAACTTCGGTTTAACCTATACAAATGGCTAAAATGCCCGCCTTGCCAAGCCTTTCCGCACCAACCCCTTCCGGTATTTTACTTCGCTCTTTAATTGCCGAGGTGACACGGGTGCTAAAGGTACGTGGCAAACGGCCTCTGTTTGTGGGCCTGTGTGGCGCACAGGGCTCCGGCAAGACAACCGTGACAAAGGCTCTGCATGCGGCGCTCACAGACAAGGGCTGGCGCGTGGCATCCCTGTCTCTCGATGATCTGTATCTGACGCGTGAGGCACGCCAAAAACGGGCGCAGACCGTGCATCCTCTGCTTGCAACACGCGGGCCACCGGGCACACATGATCTGGCGCTGACTCAATCTGTTTTTGATGATCTGGCGGCGGGGCGGCCTACACACCTGCCGGTATTTGATAAGGGGATTGACGACAGGCTGCCGTCGTCAGAGTGGGCAAAGGCCGGTACTGAACGCGATATCGTCCTTTTCGAAGGCTGGTGTGTGGGTGCCAGACCACAAAACCCCAAGGACCTTGAGCCGGCCGTCAATGATCTGGAGCGCCATGAAGACCTGGACGGAACATGGCGTGCCTATGTCAATACGGCACTGGCGGGCGCTTATCAGACCCTGTTTGGCAGGCTTGACCGGCTCATTCTTTTGGCGGCACCCGATTTCGAAATTGTCACCCGGTGGCGCACCCAACAGGAACATGCCTTACGCCAGCAAGCCCAAACGGGCACACATATCATGTCCGATCCGGAAATTATGCGCTTTACGCAATTTTACGAACGCCTCACCCGCCACATCCTGTCGGAAATGCCGGGTCGCGCCGATCTGACGGTACGTCTTGATGAGCACCGTCAGCCTCTGGGCTTAATCCGCCAAAGCCTTTGACGCCAGTTCCAACGCATTTTTCGACAGGGCGGGTGCTGCCGTCAGGGTTTCCAGAGCCGCGCGCATGGCTTCGCGGTAAGGCGAGGCATAAAAACGGAAACGGCTTAAGGGCTCAATTAACCGCGCCGCCGTCATGGGATTAAAGGCGTCGACCAGCAGAATCTGTTCCACCAAAAACGCATAGCCACTGCCATCAGGCAGATGAAACACGCTTTGGTTATTGGCAAAACCCTGCACCAAGGCCCGCCAGCGATTGGGCGTGTGGGCATCAAAATCCGGATGCTCACTCAAGGCCTTAACACGCGCCAGAGTCTCAGCCGGATTGGCCGCATTGGCTGAGCCGGCCTGCATGGCAAACCATTTGTCGATAACCAGAGGCTCATGGCGGAAACGGTCGTAAAAGGCATCCAGCGCCTTTTGATAGGCGGCACCCTGAACATAGGACAGCCCCATAATCCCGCCCATCATATCCGTCATATTGCCGGCGGTCGCAAAATGCGCCTCCGCCATCGCGGCCAGCCCGGCCTTTTCAGAGGCAGATTCATAACCTGCCATCAGCATGTCCAGAAGCGCATTGCGCAGGGCGCGTCTGCCGGCCGATACGGCGTCTGGTGTAAAGGTGCTGGCCACGGGCATAGCATCGTAACAGGCCCGGAGGTCATCACAGAGAGCTTGCGACAGGGCGGATTTGAACGCTTTGCGGTTCTTGTGAATAAAGGCCGGATCAATCGGCGACAGGCTTTGGGCCAGATCGGATTCAGTGGGCAGGCCCAGCATTAGCGCCTTAAACGCGTCATCGAGATCACCGTCCAACAGACAGGCCCTTAGCGCGTCTGCATAGGCTGTGGTCAGGGCCGCATCGGGGCTATCGGCAAGAATGATATCACGCGCCAGTTTTTGCGCCGCCTCCCAGCGATTGAACGGATCAACATCGCCCTTGAAGCGGGCCAGACCATGATCACGGGGCTCATCAATATGCAACACAACCGGTGCCGAGAAATGGCGCAGGATCGACAGGACGGGTTCCGATTTCACCTCACTGAGCACGATCTCCGCTGCGGCATCTTTTAAAATATAAAGCGATTCCGCCGCCATATGTCCGTCAATCGTGAACATCTGTTTATCACCACCGGACGTCAAAAGCCCAAAGCGCACAGGAATCGGCAGAGCCGCCTTGTCCGGCTGACCCGGTGTCGGGGCTGTGGTTTGACGAAGGCTCAGGCGCAGGGTTTTCACGGCGGCGTCATACTGGCTTTGGACGTAGAGATGCGGTGTTCCGGCCTGCTGATACCAGCTCATCCAGGGCGAAAAATCATCGCCGGTCACAGCGGCAAAACTGGCCAGAAAGTCCTCTAAGGTCGCCGCCTTACCGTCATTGGTTTTGAAATAATGATCCAGCGCCTGACGATAGACGGCCGGGCCTACTAAGGTTTTTAGCATGCCGACAATTTCTGCCCCTTTTTCGTAGATGGTGGCGGTATAGAAGTTGTCGATCTTGACATAGGATGACGGGCGCACCGGATGAGCCAGCGGGCCGGAATCTTCGGGGAATTGCCGTGCCCTGAGGGCCCTGACGTCCTTGATGCGGGCCACGGCATGGCCGCGTTGATCGGCGGAAAAACTCTGGTCGCGGAAAACCGTCAGGCCTTCCTTGAGGCATAGCTGAAACCAGTCGCGGCAGGTGACGCGATTGCCTGACCAGTTATGGAAATATTCGTGCGCAATCACCGATTCGATGCGCTCATAATCCATATCGGTGGCCGTGGTCGGATCGGCGAGCAAAAGCGAGGCATTAAAAACATTCAGCCCCTTATTTTCCATGGCGCCAAAATTGAAATCACGCACAGCCACGATCATGAACAGGTCAAGATCGTATTCCAGTCCGTACACCTGTTCGTCCCACTGCATGGCCCGTTTCAGCGCATCCATCGCATAGGCAGCGCGCGCCTTCATGCCGGTATCGACGAAAATTTTCAGCGCGACCGTCCGGCCTGACAGGGCAACCAGACTGTCTTCATAGACATCCAGATCACCGGCCACGACGGCAAACAGGTAACAGGGCTTGAAAAAAGGGTCTTCCCACAGGGCATAGTGACGGTCATCATCGGCATCACCTGTCTCAAGCAGATTGCCATTCGACAACAGATGGGTGAAGCCTAACTTAGGCGCTTCAATACGTACACGGTATTTCGACAGTGCGTCCGGCCGGTCGAGAAAATAGGTGATCTTGCGGAACCCTTCCGCCTCACACTGGGTGCAATAGCGCCCGCTTGACATATAGAGGCCCTCAAGCGTGCGATTACCCAACGGATCAATCTCAACGAGTGTTTCCAGCGTAAACTGATCGGGCACATGGGTAAGGGTCAGGGCTTCATCACTGAGGACATAATCGGCCTCAGACAACAGGCGGCCATCCAGCTTAATGTGGATCAGCTTTAGCCGCTCCCCCATCAGCACGAGAGGCGCAGACACATCCCCCTGACGTTCAAGGCTTAGCCGCGCCGTCACCCGTGTGGCGTTCGGGTGCAGATCGAAATCCAGTTCGGTCTGGGCTATCCTGAAATCAGGTTGGCTATAGTCACGAAGCTGGATCGGGCGGGCGGTGTCTGTACGCATAGGCTGTCTCTTTAAACGGAATGGGGCCTAGATGGCCGCAGGCATTTGATACCTCTATGTGGTACCATTCCGCACAAAGCTCAAGCCTAAGCTGGTCTTTGTGGTGTTTAGCCTAGCCGAGATGGGCCGATTTGGCGCGTTCCGCCGCCTTGGGCGTCTGCGGCTCACTGTCTATCAGCAGGCGCAACTGATCGGCGCGTTTCGCCAGCGCCAGCAAATCCGCATCAATCTCTTCGGAGTTATAACGCGCATAGTCTTTGAGGTCTTTGGCCAGCTTAAGCAGGTGCGGTGCATGGGCAATCAGCCGCGCCTGCATTTCAATCAGGGCGGGGTCACGCTCATATTCCGCACCGGGCACGCGCCAGCCGCCCCAGTCATTTTCATCGGTGACAACAATCGGATAGGTGCCCGGAAAGGGGTGCGCCTGACTTTCTTCGGGGGTTTGCCATTTGTTGCGGGCGCGCATCAGGCGCCAGTGGCTGAGATGATCCTGATTACGCTCAGATTCCGTTGCCGCTTCAGGCGTCAGTTCTTCGGCAGCAAAGTCGCGGCCCAGACCACAATCATAGGTGACGCGCACCGGTTCATCAAAGCCCTTCACCCATATCGGATTGACCTTGTCGATAACGGCCCATGTGCCGACAGGTTCGACATACACACGCTGGTGGCGATGATAGGTGGCTTTGGCCATGAATATACCCTGATTATTCTGAGGGACAGTCTAGGCCTGCAACATATCCCAAAAGTTTTAACAATTTGGCGGCCGGTACAGTTAATGCCTTTTAACCTGCATGATAGCGCTACCAACCCACTGTATTTGCAATGAAATTACAAGATGGACGGCCCGGCCATAATTTTATAAGGTCAGACAATAGTCACTAAGCGCTTGGATTTACTCGCACTCTTCTTTTTGCTTCGCAGCAACGGAAATTTGTTGTCTTGCAGCGCACAAATTTAGCGTTACAGTCGGGCGAAAACAAGACAATATCCAGCCTTGTGTCCGGCTATGACACCTTTAAACGTCATCAGATGTGCGCGTTTCACCGGGTCATGACCGGCCGGAAGACTATTCTATTCGCTTAAGGAATATAGCCTGCATGAACGAACATCGTCTCGAACACGTCAAACAAAACATCCTCATGCTTGAGGGTTTTCTCAATGAAACGGTTCATGCCTTTGGTCGCGGCGATGTGCTGGAAAAGGCGAATGAGGTCAGGCAGGATGATCGCTTTGCCTTCACGAATTTAAGCGAATCCGAAGCTGCCCATGTGGCGCGTATCATGACCTGCTTGTCGACCCTGACCATTATTGCCGAAGATGTCGGCCAACTGGATTCAACAGACACATTCGAAAGCAAGGATGGCACCTTACAACCCATCAGCCTGTCCAATGCCGTTGCAGCCGCCCGCCGCGACGGCCTGAGTGAAGACGTGATCGAAGCCACGCTCAACAATATTCTGGCCTCGCCCGTTTTTACGGCGCATCCGACCGAAATGCGCCGCGCCAGTGTCGTTGAGCGTGAATATGAAATTGCCCAGCTTTTGCAGGCCTTTGAAAAGGCCGGTTCCGCTTCGGAAAAAAAGGCCATTGAGGATAATCTGTACCGGGCTGTGGCGCTTTTGTGGAATACGCGCCTGCATCGCCCCGAACGCATTACAGTTCAGGACGAAATCAACAACATGCTGGGGGCTGTGGATCGCGCCATCCTGCCGTCTCTGGCCACCCTCTATGCCGAATGGGGTCAGGATATTGAGCTTAAGGGCGCGCTGCCCAATATCCTCAAGCTTGGCTCATGGATTGGTGGCGACCGCGACGGCCATCCGCATGTCGATGAAACGACACTGAATTTCGCTTTCCGCGAACAATCGCGTTTGGCTTTCGGATTCTATCTGGCGCAGCTCGATAAGCTGGATACGGAACTGACCATGTCCGAAGAATTGACGAAAGTCACAGAGGCGCTCAGCGAGTTGTCGCGCAAAGCGGTAGATACCAATATCCATCGCATAGACGAGCCCTATCGCCGCGCCATTGCCTATATCAAATCGCGTCTCATCCTGACACGCGCGCGACTTCTGTCCGAAGACGATCGGCGTGGTGCCATGAGCGGTCAGGCCTATGAATCGTGCGACTATTTTATCCGTGATCTGACCATTATCCGCGACTCACTGGTGGCCTTTGGCGGCAAGCGTCTGGTGGGCCGCACCCTGCGCACCCTGATCCAGATTGCCCGTTCCTGCGGTTTTCACCTTCTGTCGCTCGACCTGCGGCAAAATTCGGACGTCCATGAGCGGGTGATCGCCGAGCTGTTCACCCAGTCGCCGGATCTGATTGACTATCTGGCCATGTCCGAGTCTGAACGCATATCGGTGCTGTTGGCCGAGCTGAAAAACGACCGCATCCTGCGCTGGGAGTTTGGCAAATATTCTGACGAGGCACGCCGCGAGCTGAGGATTGTTGATGCCGCCGCCGATATTATTCGTAACTATGGCACAGATGCCTTTGGTGCCTATGTGATCTCCAAAGCGGATTCGGTATCTGACATCTTAGAGCCACTGGTTTTGATGAAACAGGCGGGTTTGGTGCAGGGCGGCGCGCAACCCCACACCATGATCCGCGTCTCGCCCTTGTTTGAAACCATCGGCGATCTGGAGGCAGCACCCGAGATCATGAAGCGTTGGCTGGGTCTGCCAGCCATCCGCTCGCTCATGGGCCGCCCGGCCATACAAGAAGTGATGCTGGGCTATTCCGATTCCAATAAGGACGGCGGCTATACGGCCTCTCGCTGGTCACTGCACAAGGCCTCACGCGCCATCAAAGACGTGTGCGAAAAAGCCGGCGTTCAGCTTCGCCTGTTCCATGGCCGTGGCGGCTCGGTCGGTCGTGGCGGCGGCCCGTCCTTTAACGCCATTCTGGCCCAACCCGAAGGTACGGTTGGCGGCCAAATCCGCGTGACAGAACAAGGCGAAATGATCGCCCGCAAGTTCGGCAATGCCATCACAGCGCACAAAACGCTCGATACCTTTGCGGCGGCTACCTTCTTAGCGTCCACACCATCGGGCGCCCATGAAGGCGTGGCCAACTTGCCTTCGCATGATGCACAGCTTGAGAGCCAGTTTGCGCCCATCATGGAGCAGATCAATGGCACGTCTTTTAATGCCTATCGCGGGCTGGTCTATGATGATCCGCATTTCTTAGGCTTTTTTAGCTCCGTCACACCTGTCGGTGAAATCAGTAATCTTAAAATCGGCTCGCGTCCGGCGTCGCGGACGGCTTCGGGCAAGATCGAAGACCTTCGCGCTATTCCTTGGGTTTTTGCTTGGTCACAAACGCGCTTTATGCTGCCCGGCTGGTATGGTTTTGCGGCCGGAGTACGCGAACTAAAGATTTCCGATCAGACCTTACGCGACATGCTGGCCTGGGACTTCTTCGAAGTCTTTCTGGCCAATATGGAAATGGCGCTGGCCAAGGCCGATATGGATATTGCCCATAGCTATGCAGGCCTTGCTGACGACCAAGATGAGGCCGAGCGCATCTATGCCAAGATACGTTTTGAATTTGACGACACGGTGGCCTTGATCCTGCGTATTCGTGACGCCAAACATCTTTTGTCCACACAAGAACGCCTGCGTCTGCAGGTCGCCCGCTCACAACCGCTGCTCAACAGCCTTAATCGCATGCAGGTCTATCTGCTGGGCTTACGCCGCCATGGCAACCGGCATAAGCTGGTGCAACTGGCCATGCAACTGACCGTCAATGGCATAGCCAGCGCGCTGCGCAATACAGGCTGAGAATTATTAAAGGCAAGGCGCAGGGGTTTCATGCCTTTGCGCCCTTGTTTTTATAAGTCTGTTTATTCTATATGTTATTTCGCTGGTGGCGGGTTTGCGCCGCCGGTCTATTTCACGATTGACCTATACCGGCATAAGGGTTATGACAGCGCTGTCATTTATCCAGCCTCGTGTATAAGGGGCGGGTCAAAATACAGGAATGAAACACGCACATGACGGCATCTTCATCGACAGGCGGTACGCGACAACAGGTTTTTGTCCTTGTCGGTGGCACAGGTGATCTGGCCATGCGCATGTTGTGGCCGTCACTGGCCATGCTGGATCAGGACGGTTTCTTAAGCGAAAATTTGCGGATTATTTCGGTTGCGCGCGAAGACTGCGGCACCAAGGTGCTGGTCGGCCGTGCCGTTGACGCCATTAACAAACGCGTGGGCGCCTCACTTGAGGCCGAAACACTCACCCGCTTTCAAAAGCGCGTCAGCCATATTGCGCTGGATGTCGGTGATGTCGAATGGGGTGATAAGCTCAAGGCCGAACTGGGCGATATGGACACGCTGGATGTGGTCTATTTCCTGTCGGTCAGCCCCACCCTGTTTAAACCCATTTGCGAACATTTGCGTAAGGCCGGTCTTAGCCACGCGCCCAATCGGGTGGTCATCGAAAAGCCGATTGGCCGCGATCTGGCTTCGTCGAAGGTCATCAATGATTCGGTTGCCCATGCTTTTGAGGAAGATCGCACCTTCCGGATCGATCACTATCTCGGTAAGGAAACTGTGCAAAACCTGATTGCCCTGCGGTTTGGCAATGTGGTGTTTGAGCCCCTGTGGAACTCCACCCATATTGATCACATCCAGATCACCATTGCCGAAACGGTCGGCGTGGCGGATCGTCTGGGCTATTATGACGAATATGGCGCCATTCGCGACATGCTGCAAAACCATCTGCTTCAGCTCTTGTGCCTGCTGGCCATGGAGCCGCCATCGGCCATGACATCGGATGCTTTGCGCGACGAAAAGGTCAAGGTTTTGCGTAGCTTAAAACCGATAACTGCCGAAAATGTCAGCCAGAACACGGCGCGCGGCCAATATGGGCCGGGCTTTGCCGATGGTCATCCCATTACCGGCTATGAGGCGGAAAAAGGCTCGCCGTCCAACACCGAAACCTTTGTGGCCCTTAAGGCGGAAATCGCCAACTGGCGCTGGGCTGGTACGCCCATCTTTATGCGCACCGGCAAGTGCCTGCCGTCCCGCTCGACTGAGATCATGGTGCAGTTCAAACCCCTGCCCCATTCCATTTTCGGCAGCGAAGCCCACGCCAATCGCCTGTTGATCCGCCTGCAGCCCGACGAAGATATCTCACTGACCGTTATGAACAAAGCCCCCGGCCTGACGTCTGAAGGCATGCACCTGCAACAACTGGATCTCAGCCTGTCCCTCATCAAGGCCTTTGATGGCGTGCCGGGCGGCGAAAAAGCGCCGCGCCGCCGCATTGCCTATGAGCGGCTGATCTTAGATGCGCTTAATGGCAATAATGCTCAGTTTGTCCGCCGCGATGAGGTCGAGGCAGCATGGACATGGGTGGATGGCATTGTCAGGGCGTGGAAGGATACCGGCATGAAGCCGCAAATGTATCCGGCGGGCACATTCGGGCCGGTCAGTGCCTTTCGTCTGATTGAGCGCGATGAAGGTCGCACCTGGAATGACTGATGTTCACCCCTTAATGCTGCCCAATGGCAAGGTCGCCACTTTGCGTACATTCGACAGTCCGGCCGCCGCAGGCGCCTATGTAAGCGAACAGATCGAAAGAGCGCTGCGTGAGGCATTGGCTTTGCGCGGCAGGGCCGTGTGGGTGGGCTGCGGCGGCACAACCCCCAAACCCATTTATGAAAATCTGGTCAAGGCAACACTGGACTGGCCGAAGATTGCTCTGGCTCAGGTCGATGAGCGCTTTGTGCCGACCGACAGCCCGGATTCCAACACACGCATGATGCGTGAGGCCCTAAGCCCCGTGCTTAAATCCGACGGCCATGACGGTATGGAACTGCTTAGCCTGATTCAGGACATAGACGATCAAAAGGCCTGCGCCGAAAAAGCCGAACAAACCCTGTGCGACCTGAACAGCGGTGAGGCCCCCCTGTTTGATTTTGCCCTGATGGGCATGGGGCCGGATTCACACTATGCTTCCATCTTTCCTAATAATGCGGTCAATGCGGACATCTATAGCTCAGACCGGCTTGTCTTGCCGGTAAGCCCCAATCCGGATGGTACGGAACCCAAATTACCGCGCATCAGCCTCACCGTGCCGGCGCTCAACAACAGCCGCCGCATTCTGTTTTTCATCACGGGCCAGACCAAGCTGGATGTGCTTAAATCCGCTTCGCAAAATCCTGACCCGAATACATCGCCCATTGGCGCGTTTCTCGCTCAGTGTCCCTTGCCCGTCGACTTTGTCTGGGCGGCTTGAGAAGGTAATATCATGACCCAACTGCATCCTGTCCTCGTCGAAGTCACCAACCGCATTTTAGAGCGTTCCAAAGACTTGCGCGCGCAGTTCATGGAACGGGCGGATCGTTACAAGGCCGATGAGCCGCGCCGTAAAAAACTGTCCTGCGCCAACTATGCCCACGTGGTCGCCGCCGGTACGGTCGATGAAAAGCTTCAGGCCGCGCTCGATACCGTGCCCAATATCGGCATTGTCACGGCCTATAATGACATGTTGTCGGCGCACCAGCCCTATCACGACTATCCCGAAAAAATCCGTGGCTTTGCCCGTAAGTTCGGCGCCACCACGCAGGTGGCCGGTGGCGTCCCCGCCATGTGCGATGGTGTGACGCAAGGCCGTCCGGGCATGGAGCTTAGCCTGTTTTCGCGCGATGTCATCGCCATGGGCACGGCTGTGGCCTTCAGCCATGATGCGTTTGATGCCGGTCTGATGCTGGGCATCTGCGATAAGATCGTGCCCGGTCTGGTTATCGGCGCGCTTTCGTTTGCCCATCTGCCCATTATTTTTGTACCGTCCGGCCCGATGGGTTCCGGCCTGCCCAATCCTGAAAAAGCCAAGGTGCGTACCCTCTATGCGCTGGGCGAAGTCGGCCGTGATGCGCTTCTTGCTGCCGAAATGGCCTCTTACCATTCCGCAGGCACCTGCACCTTTTACGGCACGGCCAATTCCAATCAGATGCTGATGGAGATGATGGGCCTGCATGTGCCAGGGGCGGCCTTTGTGTCACCGGGCACACCCCTGCGTGATGCGCTGACGCAGTGCGCGGTGGAACGCGCCGCCAAAACAGCCGAAAATTCTAAAAACCCGTCGCGTCTGGCCGATATTCTCGATGCCCGCGCCTTTGTGAACGGCATAGTGGGCCTGATGGCGACCGGCGGATCGACCAATCACACCCTGCATATTCCCGCCATGGCCCGTGCCGCCGGTGTCATCGTGACCTGGCAGGACATGGATCAGTTGTCTTCGGTCGTGCCGTCACTGGCGCGCGTCTATCCCAATGGTTCGGCCGATGTGAACCATTTCCACGCCGCCGGTGGCATGGCCTTTGTTATCCGCGAGCTTCTGGATGCCGGCCTGCTGCATCGTGATGTCAACACCATCTGGGGCGAAGGACTTGACGCCTACGCCAAAGAACCCGTGCTGGAAAACGGCACGGTTGTCTGGCGGGACGCCCCGGCCAACAGCCATGACGAAGCCGTACTACGCCCGTACGGCAACCCCTTCTCACCCGAAGGGGGACTGCGCGAAGTCAAGGGTAATCTCGGCTTAGCGATTGCCAAGGTCTCCGCCGTCAAGTCTGAGCATCAGGTCGTAGAGGCACCCTGTGTTGTTTTTGACGATCAGGATGATTTTCTGGCGGCCTTCAAGGCAAAACAACTACCCGAAGGCGATTTCATTTGCGTTGTGCGCTTTCAGGGGCCAAAAGCCAACGGCATGCCGGAGCTGCACAGCTTAACGCCATCCCTTTCCAGCATACTGGATTCGGGCCGCAAGGTGGCTCTGGTCAGTGACGGCCGCATGTCCGGCGCTTCGGGCAAGGTGGCGGCTGTGATCCACCTGACACCGGAAGCGGTGGATGGCGGGCCTATAGCCAAATTACAAAATGGCGATCTGCTGCGTGTGGATTGCGAAAAAGGGACGATCGACTTCCTCGGAAATGCCGCCGAGTTTACACAAAGAGCGAATGCTGAACGGCCAAAAGAAGCCGACGGCATGGGTAGGGAACTTTTTGCACACATGCGTCGGGCCGTAGGGCCCGCCGATCAGGGTGGTGCAATTTTTTGGTAGGTATATGAAAGCGCATTTCGATTCAAAGCCGGTTGTTGAAACCTCACCGCG
Source organism: Asticcacaulis sp. (assembly GCA_049590735.1). Classification (GTDB taxonomy): domain Bacteria; phylum Pseudomonadota; class Alphaproteobacteria; order Caulobacterales; family Caulobacteraceae; genus Asticcacaulis. Next base: position 17,475 of record JBAWDM010000104.1, read on the forward strand.
TGTTCTGCGCGGGCTGGTCGGTGACATAGGCGGCACCAATGCCCGTTTCGCCATCGCGGAGCGGACCACAAGTGAAGACGGCAAAAAGTCCACTAAACTTTCCAGCTTTAAGGCGCTGGAAACGGCTGATCATGCCAATGTCTATGACGCGCTTGATGATTATTTTGACATTATTGGCGCCAAGCCCGATCTGGACTTTACCACTATTGCTGTGGCTGGGCCGGTTAAGAACGGCCATATCAAATTCACCAATCTCGACTGGGAGGTGGACGAAGGCCTGCTAGCGAAAAAGGCTCAGGTTAAAACATCGCGCCTGATCAATGATTATGCGGCTCTGGCTTTTGCGCTGCCACATCTTCAGGACGCAGACACCAATGCCATAGGCCCGGTAAAAAAGGGCTTTGGTGATGTGCATGCCGTTATGGGCGCAGGGACGGGGTTTGGCGCATCAGTGTTAGTGGGCGGTGAATACGGCCCCTACTGCCTGTCGACCGAAAGCGGCCATATGAGCTTTGCGCCGGTCAATGATTATGAAGTTGAAATCCTGCGTTTCGTGCGTAAGAAACATGGCCGTGCGACCATTGAAACCATGTTGTCCGGCCCCGGGCTGGTCAATATCTATCAGGCCATTGCGCAAATTCGGGGCGAAATTGCCGAAGACCTGACTCCGGCGCAAATCACCCATCTTGAGGGTGAGGATGCGCAGGGTTGTCGTTATACGGTCGAAGCCTTTCTTGATATCTTAGCCAGTGTTTGCGGCGATCTGGCCCTGTCTCACGGGGCGACCTCCGGCATGTTTATTGCCGGTGGCGTGGCGCCTCGCCTGATCAAGCATATTGATGAATTGCGCTTCCGGGCGCGCATGGAGGCCAAGGCCCCTTTGGCCAATCTGGTCGCCAGCATCCCGTCGCACATTATCATCCACCCTTACGCGGCCCTGCTCGGTTCGGCCAACGCCCTGACAGACCAGCAGATATTGGCTTAACCGCCCGTATCTGCGTTTTTTACTTCGAGGACAGCACCCATGAGCACCCATCCCAATATTCCAAAATATATGACCATGGGCCCCGTGCTGCCGGTCATGGTCATTCCTTCACTGGATCAGGCCCTGCCGCTTGCCGATGCGCTTATGGCCGGTGGTATTCGGGTGCTGGAAATTACGCTGCGTACCGATTGCGCGCTGGAGGCCATCGCTCTGATCGCCAAGGAACGCCCTGACGCTATTGTCGGGGCCGGTACGGTTCTGACACCAAAGGATGCCGAAAAATCCGCCAAAGCCGGTGCTAAATTCCTCGTTTCCCCTGGTCTGACCAAGACCCTGGCCCATCAAAACGCCCTGCCGCTTTTACCGGGTGTTGCCACCTCATCTGAGGTCATGAAGGCTTATGAATGGGGCTTTACCCATCTGAAATTCTTTCCGGCCGTGCCTGCGGGCGGCGTTCCCTATCTCAAGGGCATTGGCGGCCCTCTGCCTCAGGTCAAATTCTGCCCGACCGGCGGTATTGATGCCAAAAACGCCGCCGATTTTCTGGCACTGGATAATGTCCTGTGTGTCGGTGGCTCATGGGTGGCACCGGCTAAGGCTATGCAAGAGGGTAACTGGGCTGAGATCACGCGACTGGCCGCCGAAGCTGTGGCGACCTTTGGCAAGTAATACATATGCTTGCTCTCTGATAGGCTTTTGCGGCTGGCGTTAAAATATCACCGTTCTTTTGCGATTGACAAAGCTGGTCTTGCCAACGCACATTGTGATAGGAATATTCAAGCATCGTTCAAATCCGCGCCTGTAAAGGGCATGATTTCGTGCGTAAAAACAGCCAGACCAGATAAGGCCGAAACGGGTTATGGAGACCAAAACTCAGACCGGACATATAAAGCCGTTATCGTCCTCCTTTTCTTCCACGACGATCGCTACCATCAATGATGTGGCGCGCGTGGCCGGGGTTTCCATTAAAACGGTTTCGCGCGTCATGAATAATGAGCCGAACGTCCGAGAAGAAACCCGCGCCAAGGTAAAGCTGGCAGCCGGTGAACTGCGTTACAGGCCTAATCTTCTGGCGCGGTCTCTGGCCGGGTCGCGCAGTTATCTCATCGGCCTGTTTTACGACAATCCGGTGCCCAGCTATATTAATGACATGCAGCGCGGCATTATCAGCCGATGTCGCGAAAGCGGCTATCATGTGCTGACCGAGCCACAGGACGCCACCTCACCCGATCTCGAACGCTCAATTGCCGGTCTACTGGCCACCATTCGTCTGGATGGTGTGGTGCTGACGCCGCCTCTGTGTGATATGGCGAGCGTCTTAGAGGCGATCGAAGAAGCGGGTGTGCCCTATGTACGGGTCGCGCCCTTTTTGTATCCCGGCCGCTCTGCCAGTGTGCGCATGGACGAAACACGTGCCGCCTATGAGATGACAAAAAACCTTCTGGATAAGGGCCACAGAGATATTGGCTTTGTCATGGGCCACCCCGAACATGGTGGCACGCATCTGCGCTATGAAGGTTTCAAAAGCGCCATGCACGAAGCCGGCCTTGAGCCGCAAAGCCAGTGGATCAAGAAAGGCTGGTTTACCTTTGAATCCGGCATTGAGGCCGGACGCGCCTTTTTCAGCGAAGGCGGCCCGCGCCCGACCGCCATCTTTACCAGCAATGACGACATGGCCTTTGGGCTTATGGCCTGGGCCCAGCAGGCAGGTGTGCGTGTGCCGGATGATGTGTCTGTCGTCGGCTTTGACGATACGCCGGGCTCTATGCTGATCTGGCCGCACCTGACCACCATTCGTCAACCCGTAGTCGAACTGGCCTATGCGGCAGCCGATATTTTGCTTTCCCGCAATACACTTGATGAAGACAGCAGCGCATTCAATCAGACCAGCCGCCTTTTGCCGTTTGAGCTGGTGGAACGCGATTCGGCCAAAAGCCTTTAGAGCGTACAAATACCCCTGAATAACACGCAAAAAAAACCCGATGACAGCCAAAGCCGTCATCGGGATAAAGGCCAGTGCCCTCTAAATAATGCCACATTCAAGAGGGCGCATTAAAACCATCTGACTGAGGGGCCATGAAAAAGGGAAAGAGGCCAACCAGCTGAACAATGGTTTTAAACGGACATTTCAAGTCATCAAGACCGGCCAAAATGACACGACTCAACGCCCTGAAAACAGGATAGGATGACAATACCCATTCTGACAACGCTGTCAAACAAATAAAGAAGTTTTTATTTATTTGTTTGGTCTCCCCGGTGCCGAGGTCGGTATCGCGCTTGACGCCCCTTGATAGCGCTGTCATTAAAGAAGCCGGATCCCGCTAAATATGAGGATCAGCCTTTGGGCAGCAGGCAGGTCAGGAACCTAGGCAAAGTTTCCCTTCCGTGTCGCTCATCAGACGTATAAAACCCTAGTGGGAAACACCGAAGGAACATCATGTCGAACTCTCATATCGCAAAACCGTTTTTGATCCGCAAATCATCACTGATGGTTGGCGTAAGCCTTATGCTCATTGCGGGTCTGACGGTGCCGCAGGCTACATGGGCAAAAACCAATACTAAGGCTGAGGCGACCATCTCCGTCGATCCAGCATGGCCAAAATTGGCCCCTGCCGGTCTGGTTGATCCGGCCACCGAAGCCAAAATCACCGCCATCATGAGCAAGATGACGCTCGAAGAAAAAGTGGGCCAAACCGTTCAGGCCGATATTGCCTATATTACCCCCGAAGATCTGAAGACCTATCCGCTGGGCTCGATTCTGGCTGGCGGTAATTCTTCGCCCGGCGGCAATGAGCGCGCCACGCCCGATCAATGGCTGAAACTGGCCGATGATTACTGGCGCGCCGCGCTTGACCGCCCCACCAAAGCCCCGATCCCGCTCTTGTTCGGCATTGACGCCGTGCATGGCCATTCCAATCTGGTCGGAGCGGTTATCTTTCCGCACAATGTCGGTCTGGGGGCCGCGCACGATCCCGATCTGATCAAGAAGATCGGGGCGGCAACCGCTTCAGAAATGGCGGCGGCGGGTGTGGACTGGACCTTTGCTCCGACCGTGGCCGTGGCGCGCGACAAGCGCTGGGGCCGGTCTTACGAATCCTATTCGGAAAATCCTGCCGATGTCGCCGCCTATGCCGGCAAGATGGTTGAAGGCCTGCAAGGCGATGACGGTGGCCGCAATGGCATTAAGCCCGGCCACATCATGTCCACCGCCAAGCATTTCTTAGGTGATGGCGGCACAACAGACGGCAAGGATCAGGGCGATGCCCAGATGTCCGAAGCGGATCTGGCGCGCATCCACAATGCCGGCTATCCCCCCGCCATTGAGGCCGGTGCCTTATCGGTTATGATTTCCTTTTCGTCGTGGAACGGGGAAAAGATGGCGGGCAATAAACGCCTGATTACCGGTGCGCTTAAGCAACGCATGCATTTTGATGGTTTTACCATTACCGACTGGAATGCCCACCGCCAGATTGCCGGGTGCGAAACCGATGACTGTCCGCAGGCCATGAATGCCGGTGTCGATATGTACATGGCCCCCGATACCTGGAAGGCCGTCTATACCAACCTGCTGGCGGATGTGAAGTCCGGCGAAATCCCCATGAGCCGCCTCGATGATGCCGTGCGCCGTATTCTGCGCGCCAAGATCAAGGGCGGCCTGTTTACTCTGGGCGCGCCGCTTGATCGGCCCCTGTCCGGCAAATGGAGCACGTTGGCCTCGCCTGAGCATCGCGCCATTGCCCGTCAGGCGGTACGCGAATCTCTGGTGCTGCTGAAAAACGAAAACCATGTTTTGCCGCTCAAGCCGAACGCGCATATTCTGGTGGCCGGTTCCGGCGCCAATGATATTGGCAAACAGTCCGGCGGCTGGACGATTACCTGGCAAGGCACCGGCAACAGCCGCGCCGACTTCCCTAATGGCGAAAGCATTTATGAAGGCATCGAAGCCGCCGTTAAAGACGCAGGTGGCACCGCGACCCTGAGCGAAAAAGGCACATTTGAACAAAAGCCGGATGTCGCCATTGTCGTGATTGGCGAAGACCCCTATGCCGAGTTTCAGGGCGACCGCCCCAATCTCGACTATCAGACGGGCGAACGCAGCGACCTGAAGATGATCCATGACCTGAAACAACAGGGCATTAAGGTCGTCACTGTCTTCCTGTCGGGACGTCCTTTGTGGGTCAATCCGGAAATCAACGCTTCGGATGCCTTTGTGGCAGCCTGGCTGCCCGGCAGTGAAGGCGGCGGCATTGCTGATGTCCTGATCGGCGACAGCACAGGCAAGGCCCGTCGTGATTTCACCGGCAAACTGACCTTTAGCTGGCCCAAAACCGCCAATCAGGGCCCGCTCAATGTCGGCACAGAAGGCTATGATCCCTTATTCGCCTATGGCTACGGCCTGACCTATCAGGATATCGGCGATGTGCCGCAGCTTTCCGAAGACTCCGGTCTGAAGGATGTCGCCGTCGTCAATGTCGATAACTATTTTGTCGCCGGTCGGGTTAAGGCCCCGTGGACTCAGGTTCTGGTGGATGGCCAAGGTGTCGCGCCGGTGACGGATGGCGCCGCCCAGAGCCCTGCCGGCGATGTCACCCAGACAACCGTCGATGCCGGCAAGCAGGAGGCGGGTCGCTCACTGGTCTTTAAGGGCGGCATGGGCGCCATGGGGATTACCGGCACGCCTGTCGATATCAGCCGTCAGCAAACCGGCAAGATGACCCTGGCCCTGACCTATCGCCTGGATTCCCCCGTTCAGGGGCCGGTCTATATCACTATGGGCCGCGATCAAAACCTGTTGCGGCCGCTGGACGTGTCTAAATTGCTCAAGGGCGAAGTAGGCAAGTGGTCGACATTGAAGGTAACGCTCGACTGTTTCGCCAATGCGGGTGTGGCCATGAATACGGTCGGTATACCGTTTGCCCTGAGTTCAGAGGGCCCGTTAAAGATCAGCTATTCTGAGATCAAGCTGGCCTCTGACGAAGGTGATGGCACCTGTCCGGCGCAATAACCCGCCCCTTCTGGTGGCAATGACTTAGAAAATACCCGCCATTCGTGTGATGGCGGGTATTTTTTACACATGAGTATGACAAATTTGTAACGTTGCGACGGAAAGAGTCTCGTATTGCGTAAGAGACAGAGA
>JBAWDM010000105.1:0-21004 GCA_049590735.1 Asticcacaulis sp.
GTATATACCTCACCCAGGTTTCTGGCAGGTGTACCACAATGTAAAGACAGCGCCACCTTCGGGATGGTTGGCCAGCTCGATACGGCCATCGAGCAGACGCATAATATATTGGCAAATGGTCAGGCCCAGACCTGTGCCGGCGGTTTGCTGATCGCTTTTTTGCAGGCGGGTATATTTGTCAAAGACGGCGGCCTGCTTGGCCATGGGCACGCCTTCGCCATGATCCCGAATGCGCACAAAACCTTCTCGGCCTTTACCATCGTCCTTAGGCCGTATGCCGTAAGATATCTCAATAACCGGCACGTCCTCTTCCGTCTTATCATACAGGGACTGTAGGGAACGGCGGCCACCATGTTTCAGCGCATTGTGCAGAATGAGACCAATCGCCCGGCTGCCCAACATGGAATCGGTAATCAGGTCGTCCGGGCCATCCTCAGGCTCTACGCGGATTTCGCCGCGTTTTTTAAGCGGCCCGATACGTGCCATGCTGTCCTGCACCATCTGACCCAATCTCGTAGGCTCAAAGCGCGGCCGTACCGCGTCCGCTTCGAACTTGGCCATGTCGAGAATATTGGTGATAAAGTGATCCAGCCGGAAAGCCTCGGTTAGGGCGGCGCCAATCAAAGAGCGGCGCTTTTCCTCACTCAGCTTGTCGTAAAGCATGGTGATGACCTCAAGCGAGCCAATAATGGTCGCCAGCGGGGTCTTGAGATCATGGGATACAGACGACAGCATCTGGCGATGCAGATACTCGCGAATCTCATCATGCGTTGGGGAACTGAGTTCGTCTGGCGTCATGGTTTTTCTTATCAACATTACTTGTTTTCCGCAAACGAACACACGGGACAAACGAGAAAAGAAGCCGTTTTATACGGTCTGAATTTTTCAGACCGATGAGGGGCGGCAAATACTTCGGGTGTGTCAGGGTTACAGCCACAAAGTCTGGCCGACGAATAGAAGGCGTCTAGCTGTTGGACCAACTGTCAAACCCCGGATCATTCTGGCTTTGGATATACAGGCTGAGTTCATGCACCAGATCGTCCGCATCCGATTCGGAATCAAATAATTCAGGCGCCAGAACATCTTCGGCAAACTCACCGTCAATGGTGACAACGGGCTGTATGCGGGTTTTCGATACTGGGAAGGGTATGATTTGGGCGTTCATAATGATCTCCAGATCAGAGTGTAAGGGTTAGGCCAAACTGGCTTCAGGTTGAGACACGGGAGGAATTTCTGATGGCAGTTCAGGATTGCCATCCGGCAGAGGCTCAGGGGCCACTTCGGGCTCAGGCGGCGTCACCTCGGGTTCTTCACCCAGGGCAGGGCGGTCGTATGTATGGTTTTGAAAAGAGCCTATACGGGCCATTACAGCCTCCTGTTGATCGTGCTACATGCCGTTATATGAAACGGCCTGTGATCACTTTAGACAAAAGGCTGCAAAGGCTCAGTGCTTAAGCCGGAGGTGTGCTATAAGGAGAGGGTAAGGGGCGGATGCACCGTCTCGATCAACGCCGTCAGTTTTTGCGCCAGAATATCGGGCAAAACCGGCTTTGAGATATAATCATCCATGCCGGCCGCCAGACAGCGCTCACGATCCCCGGCCAGAGCATGCGCTGTGACACCAATAATAATGTGCCTTTTCTGCCCCTTGTCTTCGCTTTCGCGTATACAACGCGTTGTCTCGAGGCCGTCCATGCCGTGCATCTGTACGTCCATCAATATGGCATGAAAGGGATGATCGGCTTTCTGGATCAGAGACAGGGCTTCAAGGCCGGACATAGCGGCCACCGTCTCATAGCCCAGTTCTTCCAGCATCAGGCTTAAAACCATGATGTTGGGCTCATAGTCTTCGACAATCAATATGCAGGGTTTAGGGCCGGTCTGAACGGATTGCGGCGCATTCTGAGTGGCCGGTAAAGCGGGCGACTCGGCATGCTGCGCATAAGGCAGGGCGACGGTTACCACAAAGGTCGAGCCTTCATCCTGAGAGCTGTGGACGGCAATATCGCCTTCCATCAGTTGCACCAGTGAGCGCGCAATCGAAAGTCCCAGTCCCGAACCTCCAAATCGGCGCGTAATGCTTTCATCCGCCTGAGTGAATTTCTCAAAAATAAAAGGTAATTTGTCTTCGGGTATGCCAATGCCGGAATCCTTAACGCTGATGGTCAGGTCGCAGAGCCCCCCGGCATTTCGGCGGGTCGCGGCCGTGATGACGATCTCGCCCGTGTCGGTAAATTTAAGGGCATTACTGACCAGATTCATCAAAACCTGTTGCAGGCGCGAACGGTCACCCAGCAACCAGTCCTGATGGGCCGCATCTTCTATGCGCAGGCCGATACCCTTGCGTTCACAGTCCTGACCGAACATGACCCGCATTTCTTCTAAGATGTCAGTAACCGAAAAGGGGATGGTTTCGAACTGAATATGCCCGTCTTCGATACGGCTGATATCCAGCAGGTCATTGATCAGCCGCAGCAACAAATCAGCATTGATGCGCAGGGTATCGACGATGCGCTTTTGCTCGGCATCCAGATTGGAGCGCGACAGAACGGTGGCCAGACCTGTGACCACATTCATCGGTGTGCGAATTTCGTGGCTCATGGTCGCCAGAAACCGGCTTTTGGCCTGATTGGCGGCTTCGGCCTTTTCCTTAGCGGCGGTCAGCTCAACGCTCTGGAGGGCATTTTCGCGCAACAGCCGCTCCTTGGTGAAGGCGGCGACCATAATGGCCGGCAGCAGGTCGAGATAGGTTTGGTTGGTGTCCTTGACCGCATAGTCGGCGGCGCCCTTTTCAAGGGCCTCAAGGGCAATCCGTTCGTCCCCGCCGGCGGTCAAAATGACGGCAGGCGGCACAATCGGCAGATCGGTCAGGCAATCCAGCAATTGCAGCCCATTCATGCCCGGCAGATTGTAATCGACCAGCAAAAGGTCAAAATCCCGTTCATTCAGCAGGCTTAGTGCGTCTTCGGCATTGGCGACAGTTTCCACCTTAAGACCCAGACGCTCCATGCGCTTTTGCAGCAAACGCGCCAAAGCCATATCGTCCTCAACATACAGAATTTTCTGCATGGAGGGGGAAACAACCCTTGGATCTCTTTTTATAGAGTTTGGCATGTGGGCCCTGAAAGACGATGGGGGTTAATACGAATATCGGCAAAGCTTAAGGGTGTATATGTGGCACACGAACTATGGTCAGCATAAGGCCAAGCTTCTGGATGGCCTCAGAAAAACCTTCATGACTGACGGGTTTGGCCATAAAGGCATTGCAGCCAAGCGCATAGCATTGATCTATGTCGCTTGGATTATCAGTGGTGGACAGGATGATGACCGGAATATGCTTTGTGGCATCTTCGGATTTCAGCCGTTTTAATATCTCAAACCCGTCAATATCCGGCAGGTTGAGATCCAGCACTACCACGGTTCGATCTGAACCATCACTCTGAGTTTGCGGCTCAAAAAAGTAGGCCAGCGCCTCCGTTCCGTCCTTCAACCGCTTTATAGGGTTAAGGACGCCCGCGCGTTGCAGGTTACGGCTGATCAGGCTGGCATGGCCTTCGTCGTCCTCGATCAGAATGATCTTAAAGGGCACGCTGTAACGATTGATCATGCGGCATCCTCCGCTTGATTAAGGTCATCATTCATCGCTTCTTCGGGGGAGCGTTTGGGCAGGCGCACATAGAAAATCGTGCCCTCATCCACTTTTGATTCAAACCAGATGCTGCCGTTCAGTTTTCGCAATGTAGCTTTTACAAAGGCCATGCCCAGCCCCAACCCCCGGACATCGCCGGTATTACGGGCGCGACGGAAGATGTTAAAGACCCGATCCGAGTCCTCAGTCGCAATGCCGCGGCCATTATCCCGTATAGAAAAAATATAGTCGCGGGCCGATTCCTGACAATTAACTTCAATGCGTCCTTCAATGTCAGGCCGTAAATACTTAACGGCATTGTCAAGCAGGTTGGAAAAAATCTGTTCCAGAGCCACGGGCACGGTGATCAGTGTGGGCAGGGGGGCGGCGATAACCCTGACGCCCCGGCTGGTGATTTCAAAGCTTTGAGCGCCCAGGCATTTGTCAAATATAGCCTGCGCATCCACTTTTTCATGCCGGTAGGTTACCCGGCCTATGCGGGACAGATCGAGAATAGCGGCGGTCAGCGTATCCATGCGATCTACCGCATTACCGATAAAGCCGAGCGATTCCGGTATGTCATGGCGCAGGATATATTTCAGGCGTTCCCAGTTTTTCTGACCCAGCTTTTCAGCATGCGGTGTGATGATCTCATCTATATCCTTAGCCGCCAGTTGCAGTTCGTGAGAAAAGCCTTTGAGGTTGACAAGGGGCGAGCGCATGTCATGCGAAGTAATATAGGTAAAGGCTTCCATATCGGCATTAAGCTGGCGCAACTCTTCTTCACGGTTTTTTTGCTCAGTAATATCCGTATGGGTGCCCACCATGCTACGTATCTGCCCAAACTTATCCCATGTGCCTATGCCACGCGACATGACCCAGCGCCAGCTGCCATCCTTATGGCGCAGACGAAATACATTATTGTAGACGGGTGTTTTTTTGATGATGTAATCATGCCGCACCTGCAGACAGTTTTCCAGATCATCCGGATGGATGCGGTCGGTTATGATGTGCATGGTGTTTTCAAGTTCATCCTCTTTGAAACCCAGCATGGATTTGAATTCGGGTGACATAAACATGCTGTCATTGACGAAATTGGCTTCGAAGACCCCGTCATTGATACCGTTCATCACGGCGCGGAACCGTATTTCGGCGCGCTGATTCTTGTCTACGATGACCTCATTTTCGGTCTCAAGCTTAATGATGACAATAATGCCAATCAGAAACAGGGCCACACCAATAAAGGTGCCGGTCAGCATGACATAGATAAAGCTGGTTTCCTGTGGCTTGACCATTTCACCGCGTTCCTGCAGCTGGCTCAGCCTTCTTTGTATGTTGTTGTCCACCACATGACGCAGCTCATCCATCTGGCTGCGCTGGATCTGCAGGGCATTTTTGCTGACCTGACCGCGACCATGGGCATACATATAATTAATTTGTGATTCCAACAGCTTTTGCAGGCTGTTGACCCGATCCATAAGGTCATTGGCTTCTGCAAAGGCCTTAGGTTCATAATAGGTGGACTGACGCAGCGCTATGATCTCATCCGGCAGCCGCTTGACGGCGTGATTATAAGGCTCCAGATAATCCGGATCACCCGATAGGACATAACCACGCACACCGGTTTCCATGTCAATCACATCCATAAGTATAATTTTAGTCTGGCGAATATTTTCATATTCGTAGCGCATGTATTCATTAAGATACTGCGTCTTTTTATACTGATCATAAATAATAATTGAAAATGCGCATAGTGATATGGATATTATGCTGAATAATATAATATAGAAGTGCTTGCTATTTAGTCCAAACGGCATTTTCATAACTATTGGACAACCTTTTTGAAGCCTTTCTTATATTAGACCTCTGTATACCTGACTTTAAAATACGATTTAATTCAATAATATATTTTTAGTTCGCAGGACAATGCAACTAAGCCACCACAGGCTAGACCATGCTCCGTAATGGGGCAATAAGCCTGCGGGGAAATAATATAAAGAAAATATAAACTACAGGCCCTGATCCCTTGACCGGGCCGACTTAGCGCTTCTTGCTGCGCGCTTTGACCTCAGCGGAATGACGCAAGCCGGACATAAATGAGCCGGCGACATCACTAACACGATCCATGACCGGGCTGATTAAGGGAGCCTGACTGCGCAGGATCTGTTCAATATCCACACGGATAAGGCGCCACATGCGTGACGCTGCAAAAGCTATAAGACCCAGTATAAGGAGGGTGCAAAGGGCGGTTATACTACCGGCGACCACAAGGCTCATGCCGGAGATTTGCATATGATAAAAACCACCGATCAAAAGGCCGCCCGTCATCAGAGCCGCCAGAAGGGTGGCAAACATGCCCAGACATAAGACGGCAACCAACCGGGAGACGGCGCTCATGGCATAGGCTTTCGATGCCTTGAGCTTTTTCGCTGTGCTAAAAAGCTCGAAGATACTCGTAAGCCAGAACATGGTGCGGCCGTCTCCTTTGACAGGCGGGGAAGATTGCAGATGCAATCAGGGATCAGAAGATCTTAACGGCGCGTCAGGAAGGCACCCAGTACAAAACCGACACCCAGCGCAATCGCCGAAGAACGGACGGGATTGGTCTTGATTTCTTTTTCGATCTTGTGGGTCGCCTGTTGCGTACCATCAACGGTGCGATCGTAAATGCCGCGGACTTTTTGACCCGCTTCGTTGGCATAGGAATTGACATTATCAAGCGCTTCCTGACCGCGATCCTTCAGATCATGAACGGCGTCGCGGGCGCTGCTGCGGACGTCATGCTCAGCGAGGGACTTGGTGACATTGGCGGCGGTTTTTGTAGCGGATGACAACATATTGGCATCTCCTTGTTTTGATGTGGCAAAATTTTCGGGGGAGGAAAATCTGAAAAATGGGGCTCACGTCCACATTCGGCTTATCTGAAACCCAAGGGCTGGGGGGGCATGACAGGATTTGAGAGCAGCCGGTGTGGACGTGATGACTACAAGCTAAGCCCTGCCCCTTAAGGAAGCCATGCCTTGCTTGTTGGGCTTTCATAAGAAAGATGTAAGGCAGCTGCGCCAATTATTGAGGGTACAATCGGCAAAAGTCTGTTAGTTAGATTTTTCGTGTCAAATGAGGTCTTGATGAGCGCTCAAATGCCCAATAACACACCGAATGCCGCGTCCATCGTGTGGCACAGCCTGTTGTCGCGTTTCAGCCTGCTGGATGATAAGGCCGAAGACAGCATGATTGATGCCAGTCTGCGTAATGGCATTGAGCTGAGGGGGGCAACCCCATGGATTCTCATTTTTGCCATCTTCATTGCCTCAATCGGTCTGAACGTCAATTCCACGGCGGTTATTATCGGGGCCATGCTGATTTCCCCGCTTATGGGACCGATCATGGGCATTGGTTACGGTATTGGCATTTATGACTTTGCCCTGATCCGCAAATCCTTCATGAATCTGGGTATTGCTACCCTGATCAGTCTGATTACCTCTACGGTTTATTTTGCCCTGACTCCCCTGACCGAAGCCCATTCTGAGCTTCTGGCGCGGACAGCGCCGACCATATGGGACGTATTGATTGCCCTGTTTGGCGGTTTTGCCGGCATAATCGGCGTGACGCGCATGGAAAAATCGAATGTTATTCCGGGCGTGGCTATTGCCACGGCACTTATGCCGCCGCTTTGCACAGCCGGCTATGGGCTGGCCAATGGCAACTGGGTCTATTTCCTGGGGGCCTTTTATCTGTTTTCGATCAATTGCGTCTATATCGCCGTGGCCGCTGTTGTGGTCGTGGGCATTCTCAATCCACCGCACAAGAAATTTGTCGATGAACGGATGGAACAAAGGGTCAAGCGAGTGTTGTTTGCTGTTGTCTTTCTGATGGCCCTGCCCAGCATCTACCTCGCCTATCGTCTGGTCGGCAATGAGGTCTTCCACAATAGGGCCACCAAGTTTGTGCATGAGGAATTTAATTTCGAGACATCCCATGTGCTGGAAACCGGGATAGCCGCCCGCAATAAGCATATCGAAGTAACTCTGATCGGGGATCGTCTGAAAACAGAAACGATTGCAGATATTAAAAAGCAGCTGGCGAAAAACGGACTGGCCGGGGCCATATTGACGGTTCATCAGGCCGGAGACGCCAATATTGATGTCAACAGCCTGCGCGCCGGCATCGTCAAAGAATTGTCGGGCAATGAATTGCAGATGGCGATGGTACGCGATCAGCAGATTGCCGATTTAAAGAAAAAATCCGCCTGGAGTGCCCAGGCCGTGCAATTGGCCGATGAATTGAAAACGCAATATCCGAACCTGTCCGACATTGTTATTGGCGAAGGCGCACCGGCCACGGTTCCGCCAGCAAAACCGCCAGTAAAACCGACGAAAGACAGCCAAAGTTCAGAGTCATCCTCAGCTTCTGATGAGGATCAGAATGCCAAGACCGAACCCGCCAAAACCGAGCCAGCAGAAGCGGTTGTCCCCCTGCTCATGGCCCGTTCGTCAGTGCGCCTGTCCACACAGGACCAGCAGAAAATTGAAAGCTGGTTTAAGGCGCGCACGCAAACGGATGAGGCCAGAGTTTCGATACAATAATAGAGTCTCAATACAATAATTATGTGAGCCGGTGTGTAATATAGCCACTCAAAAAATCCGCAATATCGGTCTTGGTGTGACCGGAAATGGGGGTCAGTCCGTCCAGATCGACCAGTGTGGCCTGATTATGCGCCGTGCCAAAAACACCGGAACTGACATTATTGGCGATGATGGCATCACAGCCTTTTGAGGCTAGTTTTGTCTGAGCATAGGTTTCCAGATTCTGTGTCTCGGCCGCAAAACCAATGACCAGACGCGGACGCTGATCGAGATGTTTCGACACCGATTCCAGAATGTCCGGATTTTTGACAAAGGTGACGCTCAGCTCCGCCTCAGCCGTCTTTTTTTGTTTTTCCGCAGCAGGATCTTTGGCGCGCCAGTCGGCCACGGCGGCCACACCGATAAACACATCGCACGGCAGGCTGGCGAAGGCCGCCGTCTGCATTTCAAGCGCGGTTTCGACGTCAATGCGCGTCACGCCTAAAGGCGTTGCCAGGGCAACAGGGCCACTGATGAGGGTGACGTCTGCGCCATCACGTGCCAACCGTTCGGCAATCGCATAGCCCTGCCTGCCCGAAGACCGGTTGGTCAGGCCGCGCACCGGATCAAGCGGCTCAAAGGTGGGGCCGGCCGTGATGACGACCTTCCTGCCCTTTAACGGGCCGTTTCGGTCGCCTAACTGATGCTCAATAGCGGCCAGAATGGCTTCGGGTTCGCTCATACGGCCGGGGCCGTATTCGCCGCAGGCCATATCGCCTTCGTCGGGGCCAATGACCCTGACGCCATCGGATTTCAGGGTGGCCAGATTACGCTGCGTGGCGGCGTGCTGCCACATGCGCACATTCATGGCGGGGGCAATAAGGACGGGCTTATCGGTCGCCAGCAAAAGCGTCGAGGCCAGGTCATCGGCCAGACCACCCGCCTGTTTGGCCATCATATTGGCTGTGGCGGGAGCAACGACGACCAGATCGGCCTGACGCGACAGCATAATATGCCCCATCTCGGCCTCAGTTGTCAGATCGAACAGCTCGGTATAGACCCGGTCGCCGGACAGGGCGGCCGCGGTCAAAGGCGTGATAAATTCGTGGGCGGATTTGGTCATCACCACACGCACCTCTATGCCCGCTTTTTTGAGCAGGCGGATCAGTTCCAGCGATTTATAGGCGGCAATTCCCCCACCGATAATTAACAAGACGCGCGGCATGGCTGATCCTTTTCTTCGCTTAGGGCTTGTGCCATAGGTGGGGGTATTGAGGCAAGATAGCAATAAAGCGCAAAGAGGGGCAGGACATATGCGGGCAGTGTGGTTATCGGCGCTGATGTTGCTGGGGCTTTGTGCCTGTGATGCAGGCCCGTCTGCGGTCTTACCGGATGGTGCCGGAAAAGCGCCCGCTGAGCAGGTACAGTCCGCTAAGCCGCCGTTTTGGGCCGATAATAAGCAAGCCGCGCCGGATAGCTCCGATCAACAGGCCTCTATGGCCATTATTGATGGCTCAGACAAAGCGCCCGCCCCGCAAGCTATACCCGAAGCCGATGGCCCGTCGCTTAAAATCGCCGCCAATCGGGCGAAGATCACCGAAACCCGCTATGGCGACTGGCCGTTATGGTCGCAGAACCGGCAATATAGCGCCTCGGAAAATGCCCATTATCATTTTGAAAAACACGGGCCGGAATTTGGCGCTAAGTCCTATCCTGATTACATGGCGATGGTGCATGGTTTCATCCACAGTCCGCCTACGGGTACGCAGACTTTAAAACGCAGCAATGGTGATACGCTGTTTTACGACCCCAAGGGCAATGTCTTTGCTGTCATGACCAAGACGGGCGCGCCGCGCACCCTGTTCCGGCCGGATAATGGCGCGGCCTACTGGCAAAAGCAGAAACAGATCGAAAGCGAGCGCCGCACGATTACACGCGACAGCTATTAGGGCATGCTTTCTCCTCCCCTGTGAAACGGGGGAGGTGGCACGGCGAAGTCCGTGACGGAGGGGGGTAAATATCTCGTTCTAACGCAGCGCCATCCAAACGATCACGGCCAGCGATAGGATCGACACCAAAAGCGCCATCATGCCAAAGGTGCGGCCTTGGGCCGACACCAGTTTCAATGTGGCCAGATCGACGGTCTTTTGCTGACTCTCAGTTTCATCTTCATCGCTGCGCAAACGGCTGACCAGTTTATCGAACAGGCGGCGCGCTTCGACAACGGGTGATAGTTCGCGCGAAATCCATGCCTTGACGACCGGACGGGCGGCTTCCCACAGGTCGTGTTCAGGATAGATGCGTCGCGCCACACCTTCGACCGACACCATGGTCTTTTGCAAAAGCACCAGCTCAGGGCGCAAATGCATGTCAAATTGCGCCGTGATTTCAAAAAGCTGGGTCAGCAATCGGCCCATCGACACCTCAGTCGCTTTTTGCCCCAGAACCGGCTCACCAACGGCGCGCAGGGCCTGGGCGAAGCTGTCGACATTGTGGGTGCGCGGCACGTATCCGGCCTCAAAATGCACCTCGGCCACGCGTTTATAGTCGCGGCGCAAAAAGCCCCACAACATCTCAGCCAGATAGCGCCTTTCTTTGGGCCGCAGCCGCCCGATAATACCAAAATCAATGGCGATCAGTTGCGCAGGGGCCTCAACAAACAGATTGCCTTCGTGCAGGTCGGCATGGAAAACACCGTGATCCAAGGCCTGACTAAGGAAGGCACGGATGAGATTATCGGCCAGTTCCTTATGGTCTAAACCGGGCAGGGTCAGGGCTTCGGGGCGGCTGAGGGGGGTGCCATCGGCCCATTCGGTGACAATGACGCGGCGCGATACCTGATGCCACACCACCTTGGGCGCGCGCATCCACGGTTCTTCATTGATGATCTTGCCAATCTCATCGCAGGCTGAGGCCTCTAAGCGCAGATCCAGTTCCAGCAGCAGGGATTGTGCCACCGCGCCGACAAAAGCCACAGGCTCTAAGCGCCGAGAAGACGGGAACAGAAAGGCGATGAGTTTCGCACTTAAGGCCATCATAGCGATGTCAGAGGCAATGATGTCTTCGATGCCGGGGCGCAGGATTTTGACGGCGACCGTGCGGCCATCCTTCAGGACAGCCTTGTGCGCTTGCGCGATCGAGGCCGAGCCTAAAACCTCGCCAAACTCAGTGAAGATGTCGCTGACGGGCTTGCCCAGCGATTCCACCACACTGGCTTCGGCTACGGCCTGCGAGAAAGGCGGCAGTTTGTCTTTCAGGTGCGACAGGTCGCGTATAAAGTCCTGTCCGAAAATATCGCCACGTGTCGATAAGACCTGACCCAGCTTGATGAAGGCGGGGCCCAGCTCCTGAAAGGCGGTGGCATAGCGCTCACCGGGGCGAAGATGGGTTTTTTTGGCAAATACAGCCCGCAACAGGCCGGTGAAAAAGCGCGGCGCAGGCGCCAGCAAATGCGCGGTTTCTTTTGGCAAAAGGGCGTCATGATGCAGCAGCACAAACCCGGTGCGGAACATGCGCAGCCATGAGTGTAAAGTCGCCAAGGGGTCAGGCCCAGCCTTCGTGCAGGGCGCAAACCCCGCCGGAGAAATTGCTGTAGCTGGTGCGTTTGAAACCGGCCTTATCCATCATGGATTTTAAGGTCTCCTGATCGGGGAAGCGTTTGATGCTTTCGACCAGATACTGATAGCTGTCGCGGTCATGGGCCACCAGTTCACCCATAAAGGGGATGATTTTGAAACTATAGGTCTCATAGATTTTCGACACGACGGATGAGGTGGGGTGCGAAAATTCCAGACAGAAAAAGCGCCCGCCGGGTTTCAATACGCGTTTGGCCTCATTGAGCGCACCCTGCACATCCGAGACATTGCGAATGCCAAATGAGATAATATAGGCATCGACGCTGTTGTCGGGGATGGCCAGATTCATGGCATCGCCAACTGACCATGAAATTTCCGGCTCATTCAGATGTTCACGGGCCGATTTTTCACGCCCGGCCATGATCATGGCTTCGTTATAGTCGATAATGCGGATATCGGCGTCTTTGGCGGCGTGACCCCGCGCCAGGCGACGCGCCTTGGCTCTGCGCGCCAGCTTGGCGAGGCGGCGGGCAATATCGCCTGTACCACCGGCGCAATCAATGATGATTTCGCCCGGTTGCGGGTTAAGGCGCGCACAGGCGGCATCCTTCCAGACGTGGTGGACACCAAACGACATGACATCATTCATCAGGTCGTATTTCGGCGCGACACTGGCAAAGACGCCATGCACCATCGACACTTTTTCGCGGGCATCGACATCTTTGAAACCGAAGGGGGAGGTGGCGTTGTCTGACATGGCCGAGACTCTAGCTGAAAAAATGGCTTCTAAACTGAAAAAATGAATTTTGCGATGGGTTTTATGCTATTTCGGGGCACGCTTGGCCAGTATGCGTTGCAGGGTGCGTCTGTGCATATTCAGGCGGCGTGCCGTTTCCGATACATTCTGCCCACACAGGGCATAGACGCGCTGGATGTGCTCCCAGCGCACACGATCGGCTGACATGGGATTTTCAGGCGGCGGCGGGGCGTGATCGGCCACCGCCAGAAGCGCCTTGACCACATCATCGGCATCGGCGGGCTTGGACAGATAGTCAATGGCACCGGATTTCACGGCGGCCACAGCAGTGGCGATATTGCCATAACCAGTCAGCATGATGGCGCGGGCATCGGGGCGTTGCTTATGCAGGGCTTCGATGGCTGTCAGGCCATTGCCGTCTTCCAGGCGCATATCCATGACGGCGAAGGCGGGGGGGGTGGCCTTGATGATCTCCAGCGCCTGTTTGATACCTTCAGCGACTGTGACGTTGAACCCCCGGGCCTCTAGGGCGCGCCCCAGACGATTGCGAAACGGTGCGTCATCATCCATCAGCAAAAGCGATTTATCCGCCAGTCCGGCCAGAGCATTTTTCAGGATCTCATGCGGATCGCCTGCCGGATCGTCATGGGGCGTGTCTAAAGGATCGGTCATGTCAGTTCCTCGGTTTCAGGCATCAGGATATCGATTTGGTCGCGCGGCCACAAGGCCCGCACATAAGCGCCACCACCATCTTTGTCACTCAGCATGGCCCTGTCACTCAGAACCGGACGGTTGCCAAAGGTGACGCGGGCGCCGGTATGTTCACACAGGGTCTTGGCGATAAAAAAGCCTAAGCCCATGCCGGAATGGCTTTGGGCACCCAGTAATTTACCAGCCTTGGCGGCAATCTCGACGTGATGACGTGATGATATATAGGGCTCACCCAGCCGCGACAGGATATCCGGCGAAAAACCGGGCCCGTCATCGTCTATGCTCAGGCTGACATAGCCCTGTGTCACCTCGGCGACCACATTGACTTCGCTGCGGGCAAAATCGACGTCATTTTCGATGAAGGCGGAAAAGGCATGCAGCCATTCGGGCCGCCTCCGGATCAGGATGCGTTCACCGGCTTCATCATAATCATCAGCCTCTACGGCAATGTGAATGGCAATACGGTTATTGCGATAGGGTTCGGCGGCACTTTCGAGAAAAGCCTGTAGCGGCATCAGATCATAGACGCTGTCGCGGGTTTCCGGCTGGGTCGACAAGGCTTTGAGGATATCGCGGCAACGCTGGCTTTGTGACACCAGAAGTTCGGCATCTTCATATAGGGGGTCCGTGCGTTTCAGGCTATGCAGCATTTCGCGCGCCACAACCTGTATGGTGCCAAGGGGCGTGCCCAGTTCGTGCGCCGCCGCCGCCGCCAGCCCGCCCAGCGCCGATAATCTGTGTTCTTTTTCCAAAACGGCCTGCGTGGCCGCTAAGGCCTGTTCCATCCGGTCGGACTCCACCGCCGCCTGCCAGGCATAGCCCGCCGTAAAGACAATGCCGACCAGAATTGCCGCCAGAAACCCCAGCCGGTACATAGCCGGCAGCACAAAGGCCTGACCCGCCACCCACGGCAGGTCCAGTGACCAGAAGGCGAGCGCTATACTGGCGGCCATGGACACGGCGACAACGGCCAGACCGTGCCGGGTCGGCAGGTTCGCTGCCGCCACTGTGGCCGGTGCGATCAGCATCAGGCAAAACGGATTGTTGAGACCGCCGGTCACGCCCAACAAAAACGCCAGTTGCAAAGCGTCAAAACTGAGTTGCAGAGCGGCTTCCCAGCCGCGCGCCCTTTGGGTGCCACGTCGTCCCAGACTGAGGATCAGATTAAGCCAGGCACTGCCCATAATGATGCTGAGGCACAGCCACAGACGGATGTGATAGCCAAACCCATAGGCAATCAGCAAAACCATGGCGGTCTGGCCGGTTATAGCCAGCCAGCGCAGCATGATCAGGGTGCGCAGGCGTAAATGGTCTTTGCTGCCGGTAGAAATAGGCGTGCTTGTCTCGCGCGTGATATCGGCAGGGGCGATATCGGGGGGTGCGACATTGGTGCCGTTTAAAAGGGCAGAGATATGGGCTATGGTCTGATTGATCAACTCAAAGGCCCTCTTTCATGACCCAGTTACGTCTTGCCATTATTGCCGTCTGCCTCGCCCTTCTGGCCGCAGGGGGTCTTACTTGGTATATCACTCAGAAGCCAGGCGCAAATGCCGTAACGTCGCAGGTGGATCCCGATGCGCAACAAATCGGCGGGCCGTTTAGCCTGCTGGATCAGGACGGCAAGCGGGTGGACGACTCTATCCTGAAGGGCAAATGGACAGCCATCTTCTTTGGCTATACCTATTGCCCGGATATTTGCCCTCTGACTCTGCAATCCCTGGCGCGCACTCAGGCCGCATTGGGTAAGGATGGCGATAAGCTTCAGATTGTTTTTGTAACTGTCGATCCGGCGCGCGACACACCCGAAAACATGAAGGCTTATCTGTCCAGTGGCGGCTTCCCAAAAGGGGTAATTGGCCTGACCGGCACGCCGGATGAGATCAAAAAAATACTGGCGGAATATCGCGTGCTCGCCACGAAGGTGGGTGAAGGCGATAACTATACCTATAATCACACCTCGCTGGTCTATCTGATGAATCCGGACGGGCAGTTTGACTCACCCATTATGGCGGATTTAACGCCGCAGCAGAGCGCCGATCAGATCAGGGACGCCATGAAAGGCAAATAAAGCCTTGGTTTGGTTTTATTTTGCGCTGCATCAAAATTTTTTTATCCGACGTAAACATTTTTCATCTCCATTGTGTTAGGCTCAGTTAACGCTAACAGATGGTTGGGTACACAGACGGTTATGCTCTATTCGATGCACGAATATGCCTATTATGCCGCTACGCCCTTGCGGGCTATGGCGCAGATGACACGCGATTTCTGGGGATCATCGCTTAATCCGGCGTCAGATACGGCGATTGGACGCACGCTTTATGCTTCGGCTGAGTTGTTCAGCAATGTTACCAAGCGGTATGGCCGTCCGGAGTGGGGGATTGAGACTGTCTCCATCAACGGCCACGATGTCCGCGTGCAAAAGATCGAGGACTGGAAGACGCCCTGGGTCACCCTTTTGCGTTTTCAGCGTGATGTATCCGATCTGCGCCGCGCCGGTCAAAAAAAGCCAGCGCCGGCCGTTTTGATCGTCGCCCCGCTTTCGGGACACTATGCCACGCTTTTGCGCGGTACGGTTCAGGAATTTCTGATTGATCATGATGTCTATGTCACCGACTGGGCCAATGCGCGTCAGGTGCCGGTGCTTGAGGGCCGTTTCGATTTTTACGCCTATATGGATACGATCCGCGACATATTGAAAACCATCGGTTCGCGCGTGCATGTCGTGGCGGTGTGCCAGCCCGGCCCGCCGGTTCTGGCCACGGCCTGCCTGATGAGCGAAGACAAGGATCCGTGCCGTCCGGCCTCCATGACCTTTATGGGTTCGCCGATTGATGCGCGCTTTAAGCCGACCGTCACCAATGATTTGGCGCAGGAAAAGCCCTTTGCCTGGTTCAAATCCAATATGATCCACACAGTGCCGCCCCCCTATCCGGGTGTTGGGCGTCGCGTCTATCCCGGCTTTGTGCAGCTCTATAGTTTCATGAGCATGAACGAAGCGCGCCATAAGGATGCGCATTGGGACTATTATAATTCTCTGGTCGAAAGCGACGGCGATTCCACGCAAAAGCATCTGGAATTCTACGATGAATACCTGTCCGTGCTTGACCTGACCGAAGAATTTTACCTGCAAACCATTGATCTGGTGTTCCAGTCCTTTGCCCTGCCCAAGGGAGAACTGGTGCATAAGGGCCGAACCGTTGATCCCAAGGTGATTACCGATATTGCCCTGATGACGGTCGAAGGCGAAAAGGACGATATTTCCGGCGTCGGTCAGACTCAGGCTGCGCATGCTCTTTGTCCCAATATTCCCGCCGATATGAAAGAGCTGTATGTCCAGAAGGGCGCGGGGCATTACGGCGTTTTCAATGGTCGCCGCTTCCGGGACGAGATATATCCGCGCATTCGTGACTTTATTGCCAAGAATGATACGGCTGTCTGACGTTACCGCTCTGAAGGCGCTGTTGTCGCCGGTGCCGCCTTACACCTCAGGTCAGGTGCTGGATTTTGACGGCTATCGCCTGCGCTTGAAAGTCAATGCGCGGGCCAAACGCATATCTCTGCGCATGGACTCAAAAACCGGTGAGGCGGTGGTGACGGCCCCGCGTGCTTCGCATCTGAAAGATGCCGTGGCGTTCGCGCGTTCGCGGCATGACTGGATCATTGAGCATCGCCACAAACAGCCGGAGCGCATCGGGTTTTCCCCGGGCGTGACCCTCTCCATCCGTGGTCATGCGGTCATTCTGGCTGAGCGCCCCGGTGTCATTTCGGCCCGACCCGTGCAGATGGCTGACGGTACATGGCAACTGGTGTCCAGTGGTGATGCCAGGACCTATAGCCGCCGGATCGAGCGCTATCTGCGTCAGCAAGCGCTTAAGGTCTTGCAGGCGGAAACGGATCGTTATGCCGGTATATTGGGCGTGTCCGGCGTCAAAATATCTCTGTTTGACGCCAGAGGGCGCTGGGGCTCCTGCACGCCCTCACGCAAGACCATCCGCTATAGCTGGCGCGTCATCATGGCCCCTGTTGAGGTGTTAAGTTACCTGTGTGCCCATGAATGTGCCCATCTGAAACACCCCGATCATTCGGATCGCTTTTGGGCCGAGGTCACCCATCTGTTCGGTGACTACAAACCGGCGCGCAAATGGCTCAAGACCGAAGGCCACAGCCTGTTTTACTACGGAGACGCCTGAATTTTGCTGTCCGGCCTATTGTTGCTGGCCTTTTTGAACCTGAGAAAACAGATCATCCAGTGTTTCGGCCTTTTTCGGCTTATCCTCAGGATTGGGGATAGGCTTCATGGTGACAATGGGCGGCAGTTCCGGATTGGGCTCGACCGCCGCCTGCGAGGTCGCCACCGCATCGGCCTGCGTGCCCAACAGGCCCCGCAGGGCCTCTTCGGCTACAGGCGTCAGATCACTGGGGGGCGGGCCTTCGGGGATGGGGCTGACCTGAATGCGTTTCAGGGCCGATGCCATATAGGTTTTCCAGATGGCGGCAGGCGTATTGGCGCCGGTGATCCGGCCGGACATGGGTGTATTGTCGTCGCGTCCGACCCAGACAACCGTGACAAAGCCACCGGTATAGCCGTCAAACCACGCATCGCGATAATCGCTGGTGGTGCCGGTTTTTCCGGCCAGATCATAGCCGCTAATCCGGGCACCGGTGCCTGAGCCGCTGATCATGACCTGCCGCATCATCTGGATCATGTTCGACAGGGCGGGGTTACCCACCACGCGCACACGGGCATTGTCCTCGCCGGAGTCGCGATATTGATAGCGCACCTTGCCGGTGGCAGTGCGGATGCGGATGACGCCGTGAACCGTAGCGCGATAACCGCCATTGGAAAACGGAATATAGGCCTGCGCCATCTCAAGCGGGGTGGCCAGCGATGTCCCCAAAGCCATGGCCGGATCGGTGTTGATTTTGGCATTCAGGCCCATGCGCTGAGCGGTGGCGGCCACATTGCCACGGCCGACATCATTGGCCAGTCGCACGGCCACGGTGTTGATGGAATGGGCCAGCGCCGTTTGCAGATCAATCAGCCCCATATAACGCCGGGTATAGTTTTGCGGCGAATAGTCGCCGATACTGTAGGGTTCATCGACCACGGGTGTTGAGGGCTGATAGCCATGTTCCATGGCCGTCAGATACACAAAGGGCTTGAACGAAGACCCGGTCTGGCGATGGGCGTCCGTGGCGCGGTTGAATTGCGACTCAGAATAGGAAACGCCGCCAATCAGGGCGCGGATGCGGCCTTCGCCATCGACGGACACAAGCGCTGCCTGCTGTGGGCCTTTCTTGGCGTCTCGCGCCATAATGGTTTGAACGGCGCGTTCCGCATCGGTCTGGATTTGCAGATCAAGCGTGGTTTCCACAATCAGGTCTTCGGTGTTTTTCGAATCCACCAGCGAGCGCACATCCTTATCCAGCCAGTCGATAAAATACTGCGCATGGGCCGACGCCAGGGTTTTGGAGACGCTGATGGGCTTGGCTAAGGCTTCGCTGCGTTGCTCAGGCGTAATGACTTTGGATTCCACCATTTCATTCAGCACAATCAGGGCGCGCCGGCCGGCCCGTTCCTGATCGGACAGGGGCGAATAGGAGTTGGGCGCCTTCATCAGACCCGCCAGCATAGCGGCTTCGCCTATGCTGAGTTGTTTGGCGGGCTTATTGAAGTAACGCTGCGAGGCCGCCTCAATACCATAGGCGCCCGCGCCGAAATAGACGCGGTTCATATAGAGTTCTAAGATTTGCTTTTTGGTGTATTTATGCTCCAGCCAGACCGCGATCATCAGCTCCTGGACCTTGCGCTTGATGTTCTGGTCGGCCGACAGGAAGAGATTGCGCGCCAGTTGCTGGGTGATGGTCGATCCCCCCGCCAGATTACCGCCCTTTTTTCGGCGAAAGATGTTGTATATCATGCCGCGCGACATGCCGATGGGATCAAAACCCGGATGGATGAAAAAGCGCTTATCCTCAATGGCGACAAAGGCCAGAGGCACATAGTCAGGCAATTCACTTAACTGCACAGGGGCTGCGGCCTGACTGCCGCCACGCACCGCAATCAGCGCACCGGAACGATCCAGATAGGTAATGGATGGTTGCTTGTCGGGCTGATCGAGCGATGAAATGTCGGGCAGGTCAAGCGCCATATAGCCCAGAAAAGCCACAGCGAAAAACGCCAGCCAGATGGCGGTAATGGCTGACCAGTAAAACAGAGCCTGTAAAGGTGTGCGCCGTTTTGTTCTGTTGTCTTCCCCAGACCCGCGACCATTCGCCATGCGTCATCCCTGTTTCTGATCTAAGCCCGCGCTCTCACCGCCGCTTTAGGCCTTTATATAGCCAAAGCCTGTCGGGCTGTCGCCCTAAACATATTTAATGTGAGGCGTTCATCCTACCTTATGACGCGCAATTTGGCGAAATTAAGGGAAGGGGTGGGGATCCGGGCGGGTGTTTCTGCTTGGCGATGGCCCCAAAGCACCTTAACGCTGCGGCCATGCCTGATGCTGTGGATACGCTTTGCCGAACGGATATTGCCCGCGCCCCCGCCGATCTGATGGCGCGCGCTGAGGCGATCCTGCGTGACCGCTTTGGCTATGAGGCGTTTCGCGGCAAGCAGGCGGAGGTCATGGCCTCGGTTCTGGCCGGGCATGACACCTTGGCGGTTTTGCCCACCGGTGGCGGCAAAAGCCTTTGCTATCAGATACCAGCCCTCATGAGCGACCGCATAGGGATTGTGATTTCGCCACTCATTGCCCTGATGAGCGATCAGGTTCAGGCGCTTAAGGGTTTGGGCGTGCGCGCCGAACGGCTGGATTCGACACACTCTTTGGATGACCGCAACCAGCTTTGGGAGGATGCGCGATCCGGCCGGCTTGATCTTTTGTATCTGTCACCGGAAGCCATGACGCCCTTTGTGCTGGAGCGTCTGATCCAGCTTAATCCGGCCCTGATGGCCATAGATGAGGCTCATTGCATCAGCCAGTGGGGCCATGATTTCCGCCCGGAATATCGCGCCCTGGGGCAGTTGAAATTTTTGCTACCGCATGTGCCGACCTTGGCGCTGACAGCCACGGCCGATGCCCATACACGCGCCGATATTCGCGCCGCACTGAACATACCGGATGCCACTGAGGTGGTGGCCAGCTTTGATCGTCCCAATCTGTCGCTGCGGTTTGTCCGGCGCAAGGGCGCGGTTTTAAAGTCCATCGTCGATATTCTGCGAAGGCAAAAGGGGGCTTCCGGCATCATCTATTGCGGGTCGCGTGACGGCACCGATAAGCTGGCGCTCAATCTGGCCAAAGAAGGGTTTTCGACCCTGTCCTATCATGCGGGTCTATCGGCTAAGGTACGCGAAGAGCGTCTTCAGGCCTTTATGAGCGGCAAGTCGAAAATCATGGTGGCGACAATTGCGTTCGGCATGGGCATCAATAAGGCCGATGTGCGCTTTGTGATCCATGCCGATCCGCCGTCTTCAACCGAAGCCTATTGGCAGGAGGTCGGACGCGCCGGACGCGATGGCTTGCCTGCGTCAGGCATCTGTTTTCACAATCCCGGCGATCTCGGTTGGGCCATCCGGCGACTGGGTTTGCGCGAAGGTGAAGGCGCGCCTGACCAAAGCGTGCAAAAGGAAAAGGCCCGCGATTTTTTCTCAATGGTTTTAGGCCATGAATGCCGCAAGGTGGCGCTGCGCCGCTATTTTGGCGAGGTGGATGCTGAGCCCTGTCGCACCTGTGACAATTGCCAGAACCGCGGCAAGGTGGTGGAT
>JBAWDM010000106.1:0-7251 GCA_049590735.1 Asticcacaulis sp.
ATAGTGATCGGGGCACCTGCATCTTGTTTGGCGATGGGGCTGGGGCGGTTGTGCTTGAGCCGGTGGAAGGGGTTGGCGACAATACCGATACCGGTATCCTCAGCTTTGATCTGCGTTGTGACGGCTCAAAGGTGGATCTGCTCTATGTCGATGGCGGTACATTCGGCGACGATAAGCGCATCGGCAATGTGCGCATGCAGGGCAATCAGGTCTTTAAGCATGCCGTGCAGAAAATATCGGAAGCCGTTGAAACGGCTATTAAAAAGTCCGATCTGAGTATTGCGGACATTGACTGGTTTATTCCGCATCAGGCCAATCAGCGCATTTTGAATGGCGTGGCGGATCGTCTGGGGCTGGATGAAAACAAGGTCATCTCGACCGTGGCCCTGCATGCCAATACGTCGGCTGCCAGCATTCCTTTGGCCTGGTATGCCGGTGTTCAGGACGGTCGTGTTAAAAAAGGCGATCTGGTGCTGATTGAGGCCTTAGGCGGGGGACTGACCTGGGGGTCGGCTGCGATTCGTCTGTAAAGGCCCCTGTAAATGTTTTTTATGCACAGTGCGCTATAAGCCTTTGACCCTTAGCGGAATTTGCGGCATTGTGTCCGATAATAAGTCAAAACCTTTTCAGGCTATGGGTGCAGGCAAATGAAATCGCAAACCTTGACACGCGCAGAACTTTTTGAAGACGTCCATAATGAACTCGGCTTGCCGCGTCAGGAATGTGCGGCCATAGTCGAGCGCACACTGGATCTGGTTGTCGAAGCTCTGGAGCGTGGCGATACGGTGAAATTATCCGGCTTTGGTGTCTTTCAGGTGCGCGAAAAAAACGCTCGCGTTGGCCGCAATCCTAAAACCGGCAAGCCTGCGGCCATTGATCCGCGCAAAGTTATTTCCTTCCGTGCCTCGCAGATTGTCAAGGCGCGGGTCGATGCCGGCAGCCAGTCTTAAAAGAACGGGCAGCAGGTGAATAAAGGGCCTTTAGCCTTACGGACAATTTCTGAGACGGCCGATGTTTTGGGCGTGCAACAGCATGTTCTGCGGTTTTGGGAAACGAAATTCACCTTTATACGGCCGACCAAACGCGCCGGCGGGCGACGTTTTTACCGGCCGCAGGATCTCGACATCTTACTGGGCGTCAAAGCCTTGCTCTATGACCGCGGCTATACCATTCGCGGCGTGCAGATGCTGTTTAAGGATGAGGGCCTAAAGGCGATCCTGAATGCGGCGGGTGAGGGCGGATCGGCGGAGGTGAAAACTGAAACGGCTGTTTCAGAGGATGCCGTGCCGTCCTTCGCCTCAAATCCGGATGCCGGTGATGTGTCCGGATCTCTGTCTGATGATGTGAGGGCACGGTTTTTGGATATTGCGCAGGCTTTGGAGGCGGCGCAGGCGGCTTTGGGCCGTCAACTGGGCAAGGCCTAGCTATATCAGTTGCCGGTCAGGTTTAATCCGGTTGATATGTGCTGAAAATTCTGAAAATTCTGGCTTTTGGGGATTGCGGCAGCGTGGGTTCGTCTCTATAAGCCGCCTCTCCTGAGGTTGATATGGCTTATATTGATCGTGGATTTTGGCGGAGCGTGGCGCAGCCTGGTAGCGCACTTGACTGGGGGTCAAGGGGTCGCAGGTTCGAATCCTGTCGCTCCGACCATTTAAAATAAAAAGGGCATCCCACGGGGTGTCCTTTTTATTTTAATGTCTGCGCAACAAGCTTCGAACCGTGAAAGGTTCGGCGAGACCCGAAAGGGCGCCCATATTAAAGATTGGGGCCGAAGGCACCCCCGAAGGGGTAAGCATCGTTAAAACCACGTCTGTGTCTGTATCTGACATTAAAAACGGTCATGTGGCTGGACGTGACGACCTTAGCAATTGGTTCATTTCTTCTTCGCTTAACGGGCCGTTTTTCAGCGCCCGGTTCGCCTTTATTAGGGCTTTGGCCTGACGCTCAATCACGGCATAGGCGGCGGCAGAAGAAGACGTATTCCTTGAGGGGCTCACAACGGGCGGCACAGGCGCAGATAAAGGCTGCGGCTTTGACGCTTCATCGCCGCTCAGCCCGCCTGTGAGGGCAATCGCCTTGCCAATAGAGATCAGCGCCTTGGCAGCCCGATCAGTCTCGGCAAAGGTTTCAGGCAAATCCATCGCCTCATAGGTATCCAGGAGACGGGTGGCGAGGGCGCGCAGGCGCTGTGTGAGATCGGTCTGTTCCATGACCAAAGGATAAACCGTTCAATAACGGCGGGGATTAGTGTTCTATCCGGCGATCCGGCACCAGCCAGATAAGGGCCACCAGCACATAGCAGGCAATGCCGGCAAAACTGTTCCAAAAGGTCAGCGCAATGCCGACCATATAAAGGGCGGTCGAGATCATGCCCTTTGTGTCCTTGCCAATCGCCTGTTTGATCAGGCTGTCCTTGCCATTGGCTGCAATCAGAACCCTGACCAGAATATAGTAGGCAATGCTGGGCATCAGCAGGGACAGGCCATAAACAGCTGTGGGGATAGTGGCGAAATCGCTTTCGCCCATCCAGCGTGTCGTGAACGGCACCAGAGACAGCCAGAACAAAAGATGCAGATTGGCCCACAGCGTGCCGCCATTCACCTTTTGCACCGTATGCAGCAAGTGGTGGTGATTGTTCCAGTATATGCCAACATAGATAAAACTTAGGGCATATAATAAAAAGGTATGCGCCGTTTCGGCCAGAGCGGACAGGTCATGACCCGCAGGCGTATGCAGTTCCAGCACCATAATGGTGATGATAATGGCCAGAACGCCGTCACTGAAGGCCTCTATGCGGCCCTTGCCCAGGGTAATGCCCGGTATGGTCTGGCTCATTTCTTTTTCTTGCCCTTATAGTTTTCTGACCAGGAAATGAGCGGCAAAATGGGGATACCCCAAAGCGTGCCGGCCAGTGCATAATAGATAAAAGCGGTTATCGGCCCGCCATGCAGAAAACCCGCCAGCGAGGTGGCAATCACCACATAAACACACAGAAAGACCACAATGCCGATGCAGGCGATTAAGCGGCGCTGCGGCAGGTTTAGGGCGGGTTTGTTGTCGGACATGCCGGGCTCCTTGGTCATATTAACGGCGCTCAATCATGCGACTGAGGTGGAACAGGCCCAGTAAACCAGAGCTGCCGATCAGGGACACTATCAAAATCGTGAAAAAGTGATTGTCAATTTTTTCGCTGGTCTGAAAAAAGAAATTCAGCAAAATAGCGCCAAAAATGGCAATGAAGAGGTTGATCGGAAAGCTAAAACGGCTTTTGGTCATGGTGTTGGCGATCCAGCCGACCAAAAACCCGGCCAGAATTGCCAGTATGTAATTTTCTGCCGTCATGGCGCTCTATGGTTCCTGTGATCTGAAAAGCATCTTTATTTGGCCTTTTTTATTCGGCAAACCGCTTGAATTGATGGCTTCACTATGGGCAGTTTGCACGGCGATCCGACGGCCAACCCGTTTATCGTTACAGTTTCTTGCGCAGAACGGCAAGGTTTTGCATAGGGGAACTGAGTGACACAGATATGAAGAGAAAAGAGGCGTAGCGTGCGACTTCCTTTAAGATCACCTCTCGTGGCGACATGGCTGTTTGTGGCGGCCTTTCTGGTTGTGGCTATGGTGTTTGTTGGCGGGGCCACGCGGCTGACGGAATCGGGCCTGTCCATTACCGAATGGAAACCCATTGCCGGTGTGATCCCGCCCTCAAGCGATCAGGCCTGGCAGGCGGAGTTTGAGAATTACAAAAAAATTCCGCAATTCAGCCAGATGAATCCGCATATGCAGGTGGCCGAATTCAAAGCCATCTATTGGTGGGAATGGGCGCATCGTTTGCTGGGCCGCCTGTTGGGCGTGGTCTATCTGGTGGGCTTTTTAGGCTTCTTGCTGATGCGGGCCATTCCGGCGCGTCTTATCTGGCGCTGCGCAGGTCTGGTGGGGCTGATTGCCGTGCAGGGCGGCGTGGGCTGGTGGATGGTGTCTAGTGGTCTGGCGGATCGCGTCGATGTGGCGCCCGAACGCCTGATGACGCATTTGTCGCTGGCCCTGCTTCTGCTGGTGGGCACGATCTGGACGGCGCTTGAGGCGCTTGAGGGGCAAAAGCGCGGGCGAGGGGCATCTGCGGGGTGGCGGACAGCCACGATCCTCCTGTTTGTACTGGTGTTTGCGCAGTGCATGCTGGGGGCTTTGGTGGCCGGTAATAAGGCCGGACTGGTCTATAATGACTGGCCCCTGATGAACGGGCATGTGTTCCCGCCCGTCGACTGGGCCAAAGGCATCGGCTACAGCTTTTTGCATGATCAGGGACTGGTGCAGTTTACGCACAGGGTGAACGCCTATGTGCTGCTGATTTTTGCGACCATCTATGGCGTGGCTATGGCCCGCCATGCGCATAAGGGCTGGCTGAAAACTCTGGCCCTGCTGATTGTATTTGGCGTCTGGTGTCAGGCGGCTCTGGGCATCACGACCCTGATTACCGTGGTTGAGCTTGGCTTTGCGCTGGCCCACCAGCTGATGGCCGTGCTGCTGGTGAGCCTGATTGTTATGCTGATGTGGGGCGTGGCGCGGACCGACCGGACATTACGTTAGGTGGAGTGTTAAACCGGCTTAAAGCTGAATTTTTGCCAGGGGCCGGTAATGGCGACGGTCACGCCATTGGCCTGAATATTAGCAAACAGGGTCGAACCGTCCGGAGAGAAGGTCGCGCCGGCCCACTCCGAATGCAGCGTATCTATATTGCGGGCAAAGGTGGCGATCTTGCCTTCGGGCGTTACAATGCGCAGATGGTTGTTCAGAATATCGGAATAGCGGTCTTCGCAGATATACAGATGACCCCAGGGCGAGACGGTCAGATTGTCGGCATAGTCCAGCACGCTTAAGTCGCCGGATTCGACAAACAGCTCGATCTGGCCGGGCTGATCCTTTTCACGATCTGTGCCTTCGTAGGGGCTGGGGATATAGCGCATCAACTGGCCATAGGCCTTGGCGCCACCCGATGTGCAGGCAAAAAACAGTTCATTCTTACCGAAATGAAGGCCTTCTCCGCGTGAAAAACGAGCCCCCCCCGCCAGATAGGCCTGTGTCCGCAGCGAATCGTCCGGACTTTCGACGTCCTTCAGGTCAATCCAGGTAACGGCCTGACGGTCGCCAACATTCCACAGATGGCTGTATTTATTGCTGGTGACAGCGCGCGGCACATCGCGGAAGGCCAGAGCCTGCAGGCGGCCGCCCTTATGCAGATAGCGTGCATCATTGGGCAGGTAGCGGTAAAAGGCACCGTCCGACATGTCTTCGGTCATATAGACAATGCCGCTGCGTGGGTCGATGGCGACGGCTTCGTGATTGAAACGACCCATGGCCTTGATAGGGACGGGCGCGGCAATGCCTTTATAGCCGGAAGGCACCTCAAAAACGAAGCCATGATCCTTTTTGACGCCTTCACCGGCGCGCTGGGTGGTTTCCTCGCAGCTCAGCCACGACCCCCACGGGGTTGACCCGCCGGCACAGTTGGTCGAGGTGCCGGTCAGCGACAAATAATGGCTTTCCAGTTGCTGTGTCTTGATATTGTAGATGAGGGTGGTGGTGCCGCCGCTTAAAGGCGCGCCATTGTCGTCGTGATCATAGACCCGCGACCTGTCCAGCTTGTCGATCAGTTGATGTTTATCACCTAATGGGCCGATATCCGTGATCGTGTGCTTGATCTCGTGATTGCGCACCAGAACGACTTGATCCGGTGTCAGGCCCGGAAAAGCCGACATGCCGTCATGCATGCCCGGCACTTTGAAACCATCATCCATGGTGTCTCCCCTGGCGGAAATCAGCCGGTAGGAAAAGCCTTCGGGGAGTTCAATAAAGCCTTTGGGATCGGGCAGGAGCCTGCCATAACCTTCGATTTCGTTGCGATAGCCGGGATCATGATCGGGCTCATACCGCACATCCGCCTGCGCCGATCGGCTGAAACCCGTAAAGGCGACCGAAGTGGCTACGGATCCGGCAAGGAGTGAATTGAGCATGGTACGGCGCGAAAACGACATTTTAAACCTCTGAAAAACGAATAAGCCTGCTTTGCCACGTCATAATCAAGCTTTTATGACAGTAAAAAAATACGGTAATTTAATACCTTTGCTATTTTATTCAATAAAAACAGTGAGTTTTATGTTATATTTGTAAAACTTATGGATTGACAGGGGGCATTAGCTCTTGTACATCCCGCCCTCTTTCTCCGCCCGACTATCCTTTTTGCGCGGAAACCTAAGGATTTTATCATGTTGACCTCCACGACAGCGGCGCTGAAGCCCGCAGATGTCGAGAAGAAGTGGATCGTGATCGACGCTGAGGACGCCGTACTGGGCCGTCTGGCTTCGTATATCGCCATGCGTCTTCGCGGCAAGCACCTGCCGACCTACACACCGCACACGGATTCCGGTGACTATATCATCGTTATCAATGCCGACAAGGTTCACCTGACCGGCAAGAAGCACAACGAAATCTTCTACTGGCACACCGGTCACCCCGGCGGCGTCAAGCAGCGTACACTGGGTCAATTGCTGGCCGGCAAGTATCCTGAGCGCGTTCTCATGAAGGCCGTTGAGCGCATGATGCCCAAGGAAAGCCCTCTGGCACGCGGTCAAATGACCAATCTGCGTCTGTATTCGGGCGCATCCCACCCACACGAAGCTCAGCAGCCGGAAGTCATCGACTTCAAGTCGCTGAACCGCAAGAACGTTCGGAGCGTATAACTATGTCAGAAGTAGAAACGGCTCCCGCACAAGGTATGGACGCGCTGGCGTCCTTGTCCTCCAATCCTGAGGCTGCACCTGTCCGCGTTCAGATCCTCGACAAATATGGCCGCGCCTATGCGACCGGCAAGCGTAAGAACGCCATTGCCCGTGTCTGGATCAAGCCCGGCTCCGGCAAGTGGGTCATCAATGACCGCGAACAGGAAGTGTATTTCGCTCGTCCCGTTCTGCGCATGATGATTGCGCAACCTCTGAACCTGACCGACCGCGCTACGCAGTTCGACGTCATGGTTACGGTTGTTGGTTCGGGCCTGTCGGGTCAGGCCGGTGCTATCCGTCACGCCCTGTCGAAGGCTTTGACCTATTATGAGCCGGGTCTGCGCCCTGCTCTGAAGGCAGCTGGCTTTCTGACGCGCGATTCGCGTGTGGTTGAGCGCAAGAAGTACGGTCGTGCTAAGGCACGTAAGAGCTTCCAGTTCTCGAAGCGTTAATCGCACGAGCCACAAACTCATGC
>JBAWDM010000107.1:0-13804 GCA_049590735.1 Asticcacaulis sp.
GGTCAAATGCGACCAGCGTGCGGCGTCAAAATTTTTCATAAAGGCCGCAAAAACCAAACCTGGTGCCGAGGTCTGCACGTTGTATCTGAATCCCAACGGCATATTGATGCCAAAGGGGCCTGAGGAATGGGCCTGAAAGATGACCTGCAAATCGGGATAGGCGGGTATCGCTAAATTGCAGGTTTGCGCACAGGTGTCAGCAAGATTCTGCATCGCCGGTCGGGCGGCTTCAAGAAGGCGCTGATGAGGTGGGTCGTTTGACGGAAGTGGGTATAGTTTGTGGGTCGCTTCATAGGCGCTGCCGTCATCGGTGAGTACGATATAGCCGCGCTGTTTCAGAACCTCAAGCGAGCGAAGCAGGGTAGTGTCCGTCATGTTAAGCGCGGCACAAAGCATCGCCTGTGTGGCCGGCTTTACGCTTGTTGCCAGATATTCGAGCAGGCGCAATCCGGAAATTAGCACCTCAGACTCAGGGCAGGCGGCGGATGGATAAGAAGTCGGCGTAGCAAAGGTGAGACTTAGGTTCTGCCCACGTGTCTTTTGGCTGGTCATGTCCTCTCCTGTATTATTAAGTACAGTTTACCTCATCATAACCGACAATCTAATAGATTGAAATTTAAGGAACTTTAATGCATGGAAGTGGATGATTCGACAATAAGTGTCCGCAATGTCCGATATCGGACACTTTGTGAGCGACTCGCGAAATGGCATTTGCCTGCCGTGTCCGTGACGGATATATTTATGAGATTACGGCCTAACCGGCGTGCTTAATGGCTGGCCTTAAGACCGCACCGGTAGCGGGATGAGAGTCTGTTGCTCCCAGGGCTTTTGACAAGCTGGTGGCTGTTTCAATCAGAGATGCCGCACAGGACTCAACAGCGACACTCAGCTTGCTGCGGATATGAGGGATGGTCATCACCGCCAGTAAGCCATGATCGCTGAAAATGGGGCAGGAAATATCTGTAATGCTGTCGGCATAAGGACTTTTCACGACCAGATAGCCTTTTGCACGAGCTTCATAGGCTTGATTTTCAAAACTCTCCCACTCATTGTCCGTTACAGCGGGTCTCAAAGCTGCCTGCCAGGCCTCACGCACCTTGGGCTTTTGGAAAGCATATAGGATAGCTCCCGCCGCCGTTTCGGTTATGTTTTGCCGAAAGCCGACCCGGATATGAAAGCTGGGGATGGAGGGGGCTTCCATCTGGCCCACCACAACGATCTGATCTTCTGAGGCCACAACAATATGACAGGCCTGCAGTAGATTTTCAGCCAGATCTCGCATGGCCGGGGCGGCATGATCGAGCAGATTCTTGCTTACGCCGCGCGACATGCTGAGGGAAAACAGTTTATTGGTCAGTTCATAACCACTCTGGTTCTCAGCCATGGCCACATAGCCGCGATTTTCCAGCACCTGCATCATGCGAAAGAGTTCGCTTACCGACCGGTTTAGCTGTTCTGAAATTTGCTTTGGCGGCATAGGGTGGAGCGCTGTGGACAGTAGCTCCAGAATATCCAGGCCTTTTTCAAGCGCGGGCGCACGATAGCGCAAACTACCGGTCGCCTCGGCCTCAGGGTCTGTTTTTGTTGTGTCTGGGGTCAAG
Organism: Asticcacaulis sp.; assembly: GCA_049590735.1. Lineage (GTDB taxonomy): Bacteria > Pseudomonadota > Alphaproteobacteria > Caulobacterales > Caulobacteraceae > Asticcacaulis. Next base: position 1,602 of record JBAWDM010000107.1, read on the forward strand.
ATCGCGCGCCGTTTAATGTCTAAGGTTATATTTTAAATGGCGTATAAATAAGCCGCCAGACCGGAATCATATGATCCGGTAAATTCACCCATTCTATCAACATCATATATAAAAAAAGATGTCAATTTCTGGCTGCAATCAAGCCCTTTTAATCGGCAGTGTTGCCATGGTGACGGCTTTTTCTGTGCTGGCAGCGACCCAGAGTGTTGCTCAGACTACACCATCGCCAGTGCCCGCCCGCATATCGCCAAATGCGGCGTCTAATACGGCGGGGCATCCCGACTGGCCGGGGGCAGGTGCGCTTTATATCGGCGCCAATTATCAGCCTGTGGATCGTACGCCCGAAGAAATCCATATGGACATTACCTATATGAAAAAGGCCGGTTTTACGGTCGTGCGCATGGGTGATCTGTCGTGGGATTATTTCCAGCCGGCTGAAGGGGTGTTCACCTTCGATAAGTTCGATGCCGTGCTGAAGGAAATGCACGAAAACGGCATCAAGGTGATTGTCGATATTCCGGGTCAACCGGCACCGATGTGGCTGCATAAAAAATATCCGGGCGTCGATCTGATGACGCAGAACGGCACGCGCCTGTATGCGGCAGAGCGCTATATGGATGACACCAGCGACCCTGATTACCGTCGTTTGGCGCGTGATCTGGCTGAGGCCATGACCAAACGCTATGGTCATAATCCGGCGGTCATAGCCATTGGCTATAATAATGAAATCGGCAATGGCTTCATGTCCTATTCGCCCGCCGACCGTGAGCGTTTTGTGGCTTGGCTTAAGACAAAATATGTCACGCTGGATGCGCTGAATAAGGCCTGGGCCACGCAACGTTGGGCGCGCACCTTGACGGACTGGGATCAGGTGGAGCTGCCGTATGGCGAAGGGCCGGGGCCGTTTGAACGCTATCTCGATCTGCGCCGTTTCTGGTCGGACATCACGGTGGAAAACCTGATGGATCTGGAACAGGCGCGCCGCAAGAATGCGCCGGACAAGCCAACCATTTCCAATCTGTGGGACTCAAGCGACCGCAAGGGTTTTGATTACCTTTCGACCTATAAGAACTATGTCAGCTACGGCTCTTACGGGTTTTACAACGGCGATGCCATCAGTGGCGGTTTTGAGACCATGATGATGAAGGGGGCCCTGACGACCCCCAGCTGGTTCAATGAGTTTCAGGCCGGCGGCGGCGGCTATTACGGCACCAAGGGCCGGTCGCGCATGTGGGCCTATTTCTGCCTGCTTAATGGCGGGCAGGGCATGCTGGCCTGGACGTTCAACAGCCATCTGGGCGGTGAGGAACAGGCTTTGTTCGGGCTGATTGATCACGACAATACGGCGTCCTGGAAGCTGGATGAATGGGGTCAGCTGGCGTCGGATTTCAAGACACTGCAAAAGATGGGCTTCCCGCGCAAGCTGGATCAGCAGGTCGCCATTGCCTATTCGTTTGAAGCCAAGGTGGCCTCCAACCCGCCGGGGCCATCGAATACAGTGCGGCAATATGTGACCACCCCCTATATGGATCAGGAACATAACGCCTTTGCGCCGCTCTATAATGACAATATTGATGTCGGTGTTATCAATATCGGCCACGAAGATTTAAGCCGCTACAAGATGGTGGTGGTGCCGGGCCTGTATCTGATGGATCAGGCATCGGCTGACAATATCCGTAACTATGTTAAAAATGGCGGCACAGTGGTCATGACGGCCTTTTCGGCCAAGGTGGATGAGCATAATCAGTGGTTTAACACCACGCTACCCGGGCGTTTATCGGATGTGTTCGGCCTTAAGACCAATGCCTTTTACCGCCCCAATGCCCCTTTGGAAGGCCAGATCGGCGATACGGCCTTTAAGTCGACCATCAATTTTTATGAGGTCTTAGAGCCGTCAACGGCCACGGTTCTGGGCCGGTTCTCGAATGTCGAGGGCAAGACGCCGGTGGTCACGGTCAATACGTATGGCAAGGGTCAGGCCATTTATGTCGCGACACCGGCCCAGCCCTCGATCATGCAGCCACTGTACCGCAGCCTGTATAAGCAACTGGGCATAAACCCCGGCCCCAAAACACCCGAAGACGTCTATGCCCGAGTCGTCGACGGAAGAACCTTGTATGTGAATGCCTCCTATGGGCCTAAGGATGTGGTGCTGGAGGGTACAAAAACCAGTGCTTTGACGCATAAAACCTATACGGGCACACTGCATCTGGAGGCCGATGGCGTGGAGTTTCTTGAATAGACGGTACGCGTAAAGCTTTGAGTACAGACTTGATATTTTTCGAATTTTTCTAAGGACTGATGATGATGTGGCATAGATTTCAAACCGGCCTTCTGGCCTGTGTATCGGCTCTGGCGCTTGTATCTGCGGCGCATGCGGAGCCTATCCGCACACTGGATCGTAACGGGGCGTGGGTCAGTGTTGAGGCCTATGGGCCGAACATTGTGCATGTCACCATCGCTGCCGATAAGGCGGAGGCGCTCAAAAGTGCCGGCTATGGCATATTGACCGATCATGCCGACAATGCGGCCTTTAAGCAGAGCGCGGATGCGACCGGCGATATTTTTGCCTCAAACGGTCTTAGCCTGCATGTCGATGCCGCCCCGCCGCCCAAGGTGCCGACCCAGGGTGAAAAATATTTCGCGTCCTCTCTGGCGCCTGTGGCCCTGCAAATCAAAAACGCACAGGGCGAGACGGTTCTGTCTATGAATAGCTGGGAGATGTCCCCGCACGAGGTCAATGGTGAAAAGACCTATCAGGTGGGGGCTGCCTTTGCCGCACCCGAAGGAGAACACTATTACGGCATGGGGCAAAATCAGGAATCCCTGTCTGGTCTTGATCTGCGTGGGCGTATTCTGGATTGCCAGCACTGGTATGATGCCCCGGCGGGTGAGACGGTGTGTGTGCCGTTTATGGTGTCCTCAAAAGGCTATGGCATTGTCTGGGACAACCCGTCACAAACACGGTTTATTGCAGGCGTGAACGGCAAGCTGGGCTTTCAGTCCAAGGTGGGGGAACGCGTCTCATTTTTCGTCATTACGGGCACTACGCCTGAGGAAATCTATAGCGGCTATGCGCGCCTGACCGGCAAGACACCCATCCCGCCCAAGTCCGCCTTTGGCCTGATTCAGTCCAAGGCGCGTTACGACAGTCAGGCGGAAATCCTGCGTGTCGCCACCACCTATCGTGAGAAAAAGTACCCTTTGGATATTATGGTGCTGGACTGGTTCTACTGGACGCGCATGGGTCAGATGGACATCAATCCGGCAGAGTTTCCTGATCCGGACGCGATGAACAAGCAATTGCATGATATGGGGCTGGACTCCATAGTGTCGATCTGGCCGCGCTTTGAAACCGCTTCACGCTATTTCAATGAACTGGATCACAAGGGCTATTTGCTGAAGGATAAGGACGGCAAGACGGTCGATGGTCTGCCTTTCCGTTCCGATCGCACAGGCGGATTGATTGATTCCACCAATCCGGACGCGCGCAAATGGTTCTGGGATCATGCCCGCGACAATATCTTATCACATGGCTTTGACTATCCCTGGCTGGATGAAACTGAGCCCGATCTGGTGCCGGACGGTAACTTCTTTTCGATCGGATCAGGCGACCGTTACCACAATCTCTTCCCTCTGGTGCATGTCGAAGGAATCGCGCAAGGCATGCGTGAATGGAAGCCAAACAAACGCGTCCTGATTCTGGCGCGGGCGGCTTATCTGGGGTCACAACGCACCGGTGCGATCTTCTGGTCATCAGATATCAATCCTAACTGGGAAGCGCTGCAACGCCAGATTCCCACCGGCCTGAACATGACCGCTTCGGGTATCGCCTATTGGGGCAATGATATTGGCGGCTGGCAGTGGCTGCCGCAAACCACCAGCTTTAAGGGCACGCCCTTGCTCGATCCGTCCGATGCACGCGATACGGTCGGCCAGAATAATGACTATCCGGAACTGTTCACGCGCTGGTTCCAATATGGCACCTTCCTGCCGACCCTGCGTCTGCATGGCGACAAAAAACATAATGAAATCTGGGCATTCGGCAAGGAAGCCGAAGCGATTCTGGCCGATTATGACCGCCTGCGCTATCGGTTGATCCCCTATATCTATGCCTCCGCCAAGACCACCTATGATACGGGTGCGCCCTTTATGCGGGCTCTGTGGATGGACTTCCCGAATGATCCGAACGTGGCCAATATAGGCACGCAATATATGTTTGGCCCCTCCTTTCTGGTGGCGCCGGTCACCAAGCAGGGCCAGACGGAAAAAGACGTTTATCTGCCGGCCGGAACGGACTGGTACAATTACTGGACCAATGAAAAACTGAGCGGTGGCCAGTGGGTCAAGGTGGCCGCGCCCATCACCCAGATCCCTGTCTTTGTGAAGGCCGGATCCATCATCCCTGTGGGCTCTGACATCCAGTCCACCGCCACAAAACAAACCATTACCGCCCTGAACATCTATCCGGGCAAGGATGCGGATTTCAGCCTCTATGATGATGATGGCACCAGCTATGATTATGAAAAAGGTAAGGGCACCGTCACGACGAGCCTGCATTGGGATGAGGCCAGCCAAAGCCTGAGCGCTACGGGTAATGACAAAGACTTTGCCAAATCAGCTCCCGGCCTTGTCAAAATTATGCGCTGATGGCGCCACACTTATAAATATCGATCAGAATGGAAACGCGACTATGAAACCTCAGCTCTCACGCCGCACGCTGACGACTCTTCTGGCGTCAGGCCTTGCCCTGACCGCCTCCGGTGTTCTGGCCAAAACCTCAGGCGTGCGTCCGATAGCGCTTGACCTGAGCAAGGCCACGCAACCGATTGATCGTTTTTTCGATCTGTCGGTTGGGGCTGATTTTCCGGGCACCACAATCCGTGATGAAAATCTGGCTCAGCTTAAGACGGCGGTTGATGAGATGGGATTCCGTTATCTGCGTTTCCACGACATCTTCCATGACGATCTGGGCACAGTAAAGCTGGTCGACGACAAGATTGTCTATGACTGGACGCGGATCGACTATCTGTATGACCGCATGCTGAAAATGGGGATACGGCCCTTTGTTGAACTGGGTTTCACGCCCAATGCTTTAAAATCGTCGGACGCCACCATCTTTTACTGGAAGGGCAATACCTCCCATCCGCGCCTTGATCTGTGGAAGAACCTGATTGACGCCTTTGCCCGCCATCTGATTGCCCGCTATGGCTTAGAAGAGGTGCGTAGCTGGTATTTTGAGGTGTGGAACGAGCCCAATCTGGACGGGTTCTGGCAATTTGCCGATCAGGAAGCCTATTTCGCCCTGTATGGCGTCACGGCCCGGACCCTGAAGGCTGTCGATTCCCAACTGCGCGTGGGTGGGCCGTCAACGGCCGGCGCGGCCTGGGTGCCGGAGCTACTGGCCTATGCCAAGGTGACCAATGCACCGGTCGATTTTATCACGACCCACACCTATGGTGTCGACTATGGCTATCTGGATGAAGAGGGCAAGATGGACCTGCAATTGTCCAAGAATCCGGATGCCGTTACAGCCGATGTCAAAAAGGTGCGCGCGGAAATTGCGGCTTCGCATCTGCCCGATCTGCCGCTTTACTTTACCGAATGGAGCACCAGCTATAATCCGCGTGACCGCAGCCATGATTCCTATGTGGCCGCGCCCTATATTATCAGCAAGTTGCGCAGCGTGCAGGGCATAGCGCAGGGCATGAGCTACTGGGTCTATTCCGACCTGTTCGAAGAACCCGGCCCGCCGTCCGATGCCTTCCACGGTGGTTTTGGGCTGATGACTAAGAACGGCATCCGCAAGGCGTCGTGGTTTGCCTATAAGTACCTCAATGCGCTCAAAGGCAATGAAATCCCGTCTGCGGATGCACAGGTCTGGGCCGCCTATGACGGGCGATCCGTGGCGGCGGTTGTCTGGGACTTCCAGTTGCCGGATCAGCAGGGCCGCAGTAACGGCACCTTTTTCAGCAAGCTGGTGCCCAATCATAAGTCGGCTTCGGCAAAGATCAGACTGACGGGCCTGAAAGCCGGCAAATATATGCTGAAGATTCAGCGCACCGGCTATAAGAAAAACGATGCCTACAGCAGCTATATTGAAATGGGCCAGCCCAAGGAACTGACGGCGCAACAACTGGCCGTTTTGCAGGCTGAGACACGCGATGTGCCGGAAACGGAGAAGGTAATAACCGTTGGCGCAAACGGGACTGCGGATGTCGCCCTGCCTATGAACAGCAATGATGTGGCCCTGGTGACCCTGACGCCTGTTGCCTGAATGCCGGGTTTGCGCCGCTAAGGATTTGTCATCTTTGGCGGCGCAGGCCATCCCCCCTGCTATATAAGGTTGCTATCGACATTTGTTGCGTTAAGGTTGGGCTTAACGAGTCAAATCAGATAAAAACTACTCAGGGAGAACCGTCTTTGAAACATAAGCACATATGGCGCCAATGTATGGCTTCCGTTCTGGCAATTACGCTTTGCACAGCCACGCATCTTCAGGCGCAGGCCGTGCAGGCGCAGCCCCAAAGCCAGGCTCAGGCCGGTTACGCCGCGCGCGCCCGATCCCTTTTGGGTCAGATGACGCTGGAAGAAAAAGCCAGCCAGTTGCAAAACGGGTCTGCGGCCATTCCGCGTTTGGGAATCCCTGCCTATAACTGGTGGAGCGAGGGCCTGCACGGCGTGGCGCGTGCCGGGGAAGCCACTGTCTTTCCTCAGGCCATTGGTCTGGCGGCGTCATGGAATGTGCCGCTTGTTCATCAGGTTGCCGACACGACCAGCACTGAATTTCGCGCTAAATATCTGAAAACAGTCAAGCCGGACGGCAGTTCCGCCATATATCAGGGCCTGACGGTCTGGTCGCCCAATGTGAATATCTTTCGTGATCCGCGCTGGGGTCGGGGGCAGGAAACCTATGGCGAGGACCCGTATCTGACATCGCGCATGGGAGTCGCCTATATCGAAGGCCTGCAAGGCAATCCCGATACTCCCAAGGTGTCGGCCACGGTCAAGCATTTCGCCGTCCATAGCGGGCCTGAGGCTGATCGTCACCGTGAGGATATCCATCCGTCGAAATATGATCTGATCGACACCTATCTGCCGGCCTTTCATGCCGCCATTACCGAGGCCAAGGCCCTGTCGATCATGTGCGCCTATAATGCCGTCGATGGTTTACCGGCCTGCGCCAATACGCAGTTGCTTAAGGACTATCTGCGCACCTCGTGGAATTTCAAGGGCCATGTCGTGTCCGATTGCGGGGCTGTGGCCGACATTTATACGGAAAATGCGCACCATTACACTCAGACCGCCGAAGAAGCTGTGGCCGTGGCCATCAAGGCCGGAACGGATGTGATCTGTGATTTTGGCACCAGCAAGACAAATGATCCCGCCACCATTGTCAGGGCCGTAAAACAGGGCCTGATGACCGAAGCGGATGTTGATCGGGCGCTGATGCGCTTACTTGAGGTACGCATCAGTCTGGGCTTGTTGGATAAGCCGGGTACGGGCCCCTATAAGACCATAACCGCGGCGGATTTTGACACGCCCGCCCATCAGGCGATCAATCTGGAGGCCGCAAGGCAATCTCTGGTGCTGCTGAAAAATGATGGCACCCTGCCGTTGAAATCCGACACCCTGCATATTGCGGTGATCGGGCCGAATGCCGATAGCGTCGATGCGCTGGTCGGCAATTATAATGGCACGCCGTCCAAGCCCATCACGGTTCTGGCAGGTCTGCGCGCGCGCTTCCCGAACGCCTCTATTGATTATGTCGAAGGCACAGGGATCGTGGCGCCGCCTCTGGAAGACGTGCCTGAGGCCAGTCTTTGCCTGGATGCCGCCTGCGCGCAACCGGGCGTTAAACTGGAGCAGTTTGATAATCTCAATCTGGAAGGCACACCCGTCTCCAGTGAAACCGTGTCCAAGGCCGAAATCAGATGGGGCCGACCCAATCCGGGCGATCGTAAAACCTCTACGCGCTGGACAACCTATATTCGTGCGACCGAAAGCGGCATGCACAATTTCCGCCTGAAGAGCAATCAGGGCTATCGCATCAAGATCGACGGCAATATGGTCACCGATATGTGGGATATTGCCTGGCCGACATCAAATACTGTCACCAATCTTGAGGCCGGTAAGGTCTATAAGGTTGAGATAGAGTCACAACAGCTGGGTTTTTATGGTCAGCAGATCCTGCAATGGACACGCCCAAGTTCTGACGATTCTGCCGCCATCGCGGCGGCGAAGAAGGCCGATCTGGTCGTCTTCGTCAGCGGCCTGAACTGGCAGTTTGAGGGCGAGGAAATGACTGTACGCGCGCCGGGCTTTGCCGGTGGCGACCGCACCAGCCTTAATCTGCCGGCGCCGCAGGAAACCCTGCTGGAAAGTCTGGGCGCGACCGGCAAGCCATTGGTGGTCGTGAATTTAAGCGGCAGTGCCATGGCGCTCAACTGGGCCGACCAAAACGCATCGGCTATCATTCAGGGCTGGTATCCGGGCGGTGAGGGCGGACAGGCCATAGCCGAACTGATCGCCGGTGACTTTAATCCGGCGGGCCGCCTGCCGGTGACCTTCTATAAATCGGAAAACGACCTGCCGCCGTTCAGTGACTATGGTATGAAGGGCCGCACCTACAAATATTTCAAAGGCACGCCCCTTTATCCCTTTGGTCATGGCCTGAGCTATAGCCACTTTACCTATTCGGCAGCAGGGCCTGCGCTTAAGGACATCAGCGCAGGCAAAGACCTGAACCTGACGGTGGCCGTGAAAAATGACGGGCAACGTGACGGCGATGAGGTCGTGCAGGTCTATCTGAAACGGCCGCAATCGGCATCCGCCCATAATGCTCTGGTGGCGTTTAAACGCATCGCCCTCAAAGCCGGTCAGAGCCAAAACGTGAGCTTCACCCTCACGCCGACAGACTTCAGCAGCATAGATGAGGCAGGCAACCGCAGCGTGGAATCCGGTCTGGCTGAAATATGGGTAGGCGGCAGTCAGCCTGTGGAATCACAGGATAAGATCACCTCCAGGGGGGTCGCCCTGCAAACCCAGATCAAGGGACAGGAAAAACTGCCACAGTTCTAAAAGATACCGCGTATGTACAACCATTTGAAAATTTATGAGTGAATTAAATATTCACTTTTAAAATAATACAAACTGGCATAGATATGATCTGCATCAGGCAGTCGCCTCAGAGTGACGCCTGATGTATATTATAGTGAGGAAAACATATGCAGGTCGGACGCCGTCAAATTCTCGCCTCAACTGTGGCCGTACTGGCCCTTGGCACGACAGGCTGTGGCGGGGGAAGCTCATCCTCCACCCCGGCTTCACCTCCGCCGCCTCCGCCGCCCCCGCCACCCCCAAGCAGTCTTTATCCCAGCTATAATACAAGTCCTGCGGCGGCGGATTCGACCGGCATGACCAGCACGGCGGTGGACATAGCCGCAAAAATCAAGCTGGGATGGAATATCGGCAATACTCTGGAGGCCACGGGCGGCGAAACCGGTTGGGGCAATCCGATGATCACCCAGGCCCTGGTCAATAAGATCAAGGCGCTGGGTTTTGAGGCTGTGCGTTTGCCGTGCGCCTGGGATCAGTATGCCAATCAGACGACAGCCAAGATTTCCGATAGCTGGCTCAACCGCGTCAAGGACGTCGTGCAATATTGCATCAATGCCGATCTCTATGTTTTGCTGAATATCCACTGGGACGGCGGCTGGCTGGAAAACCATGTCGACGCGGCCAGTAAGGATGCAGTGAGTGCCAAACAAAAGGCCTATTGGGAGCAGATTGCCACCCATATGCGCGATTTCGATGAGCGGCTGATGTTCGCCAGCGCCAATGAACCCAATGCGGAAAAAGCCGCTCAGGCCGAAGTTCTCATGGCCTATCATGAGACCTTTATTAATGCCGTGCGCTCAACCGGCGGCAAGAACGCTTATCGTGTGCTGGTCGTGCAGGCACCGAATACCAGCACGGAACTGGCTGTGTCCCTTTGGGAAGGTCTGCCAGCGGATACCGTGGCCAACCGTCTCATGCTGGAGTCGCACAACTATACACCGTTCCAGTTTATAGCACTGGATGCTGATGCCGACTGGGGCAAGATGTTCTATTATTGGGGCAAGGATCACCATTCGACGATTGAACCTGATCGCAATTCCACATTTGGCGAAGAGGCCTATATGGATGAGCAGATGGCGGCGATGAAAACCCACTTCACCAGTCAGGGTATCCCTGTGCTGATGGGTGAATATGGCGCCTATCGTCGCGCCTCAGGGCCTAAGGACATGGCCACCCATAATGCCTCGGTCACGCACTGGATGAAATATGTCACCCAGCAGGCCTATGCCAATGGCGTCCTGCCCTTTTACTGGGATACCGGCGGATTGCTAGACCGGCATACGCTGGCGATTAAGGATCAGGACAGTCTGGATGCCATGCTGCAAGCGGTCGGCAAGGCGTAAGCCCTAACCGTTTTTGCTGACCAGATTGGACAGGGCTTCCAGATAGCCCGCAAACGCTTTACGGCCGGCAGGCGTAATGTGGGCGCGCGTTAGCGGTTTGCGGCCCTGAAAGCTTTTGATGATCTCGACATAGCCAGCGTCCTCCAGCTTGCGCAAATGTACCGACAGATTGCCCTGAGTGGCCTCCAACAAGGCCTTCAGTTCATTGAAATCGGCCGCTTCGGCATCCATGAGATAGGCCATGATCCCCAGACGCAGGCGTCCGTGAATGGCGTCATCCAGCCGGTTGATATCAAAACCAGCCATACTCAGTTCTCCAAATGCTTTAGCATTTGGCAAGCGCAACAGCGCGCCGTCGCTGATGCGGCGAGCCTTCGCGGTGCCTGAGCGAGAAAAATGTTATCAAACTCAGCCATTATCTGCGCGCCAGTCTCATCATATACAGGCCGCCGCCGCCCATAATAATGAACAGGGCCATACCCAGAACCAGCACATAGTACGGACTTTGGATCAGCAGGGCCAGGGTCAGGGTGGTGATGAACCAGCCTGCCGAAATGATGGCCAGCCATAACTGTTTGCGGATCATATAGGCTGTGTACCAGACGGCCCCCTGAAAAGCGCACACCGTCATCGGGTATAAAAGCCAGATCAGTATGCTTTTTTCCGTTATGGCCGCATAAGCGAACACAGCGACCATGAAGATATTGGCCAGTCCCGCACTGCTGAAAGCCGCATTGAGGGCGCGGGTCGCCACGCCGTTTTTCGGTACTTTGCGATCGCGCCACAGAACCACGCACATGGCGATCAAAAAAACTATAGTCGGCAAAAATCCGGCGGTCAGATTACCCCACAGACCCAACTGGATAAGCCCGACCAGATGGGCCCATTGCACCATGCACTGAATGCCATAGCAAAGTCCGCCGATCAGAAATAGCACGCCACCAGAAAGCTGGATGCGGCCGCCTTCGCTGACCAAAGACTTAACGAAGGCAAGGTCGGCATGGAGGTCTTGGTTCGGATCGCTCATGCACCTGTCTCCTTATGGATGGCCTGATGGCGTTTGTTCAGATGCATCATGACCCAGCCGCCGCCACCCATCAGAACGATCAGGGCGATACCAAGGACGAGCATGTAGCTTTGTGTTTGCCGGATCAGCAAGCCCAGCGCCAGCGTGGTCACAAACCAGCCTGCCGATACGGCGGCCAGCCATAGCTTGCGCCGGATCATATAGGCGACATACCAGACCGCCCCTAAAAAGGCGCAGATGACGACCGGATAAAGCAGCCATATCAGCATGTTGTGCTGGGTGTTGGCGACATAACCAAAGCCCAGCGCAATAAAGACATTGGCAAGACCCAGGGAACTATAGGCCGCGTTTAAGGCGCGGGTCGCCACGCCTTGCGGGCCATCCTTGCGTCCCTGCCAGATGACATAGATGATGACAGGCACCACAATGGTGATCGGCACGAAGATCAGGGCCAGGCCTATGGCCGGCGTTGTTGGCAGATGGAAGTCCATCTGGGCCCAATAGGCCAGACAATCGAGCCCGTAGGCCAGACCGGCGGTCAGGAAAACAAGACCGCCGGCGCTTTGAGATTTTGACCCTTCGCTGACGAGCGCCCGCAGGAAGGCAAGGTCTTTGTGGGCGCGCTCGTCATCATGGGTCATGCCTGCGTCTCCAGTTTCGCCGCTAACGGTTTTGGCTTGCGGCGGCGGCCATTCAGAATCGTTCCTATAAAG
>JBAWDM010000108.1:0-2665 GCA_049590735.1 Asticcacaulis sp.
GACGTCCGCCTTTGAGATTCTGATTAGGGCCTGTCGGGTCGATCGTCATGCGCGCCGGTGTGGCAAATATCGCCATATCCGCATCCCCACGCCGGACATCGAAGCGCGTTTTTGTATCGGCGCGCAACACCACCTGCAATTTGACATCATCCCGGCTTAAGGTGGGCTTTCCATCCACGGCGCGAATAGTATCGCCCACCTGAAATCCGGCCACGCCTGCCGGACTGTTAGGCTCGACCATCACGACACGCGCCGGCACATAGCTATCACCGGCCACCCAGAATATAAAGGTCAGCAAACCTATGGCCAGAACGAAATTGGCAACAGGCCCGGCCAGAATGATTAAAAAGCGCTGCCATAAGGGTTTGAAATGAAAGTAATCATTGACCGCCCCTGCCCCCTCGCGGGCTGTAATGGCGATCCGCGAGGCCTCAAGGTCATCAGCGGACGGCATCATGGAGCTGATATTTTCATCACCGGCAAATTTGACATAGCCGCCCAAAGGCAGGGCGCTCAGGCACCATTCAACGCCGTTTTTGTCCTTCTTTCGCAGCAATATCTTACCAAATCCGACCGAAAACCGCTCCACACGCGTACCGAACAAACGGGCGACACTAAAGTGTCCCAGTTCGTGAAAGGTCACGATCAGAGAGATAATGATCAAAAAGGGCACTATGCCCGCGATGAAACCCAACAAAAAAGCCGTCTCCCGGTTTAGCCCGGCCTATGGTCAATAAGCCCGTGTAAAACACATATTACGCCCGCAATCTGGCCGTTGCGAAAAGCCCGCTGACCAGTTTGCGTATATCGCCATCCATCGCTAAAATCGCCTCCACAGACGGATTTCGCGACAGATGGCTGTTCGTATCACAGCTAGCGTGATCCATGGAAGAGATAGATGGCAATTGAGCCCGCATCATGGCGGATTCAACAAATTCAGCAATCTGCAAAAAGGTGATTTTCCGTTCCAGAAACGCCCTTACGCACATCTCATTGGCGGCATTAAAGACGATCGGCATCCCCCTGCCCGCCTCAAGTGCCTGTCGGGCCAGGGCCAGCATGGGAAAGGCGGCCAGATCAGGGGCGCTAAAGCTAAGTGTGCCACGCTTGATGAGATCAAGCTTAGGCGCCTGCCAGGCAATGCGCTCCGGCCAGCCCAGACAATAGGAGATAGGCACGCGCATGTCGGGTGATCCTAACTGCGCCAGCGTAGAGCCGTCTGCATATTCAACCAGACTGTGAATAACCGATTGCGGATGGACGACCACCTCAATTTTTTCAGACGGCATATCGAAAAGATAGGCGGCCTCAATCAGTTCAAGCCCCTTATTGGCAAGGGTGGCCGAATCAATCGTTATTTTTGCGCCCATATCCCAGTTGGGATGTTTTAACGCCTGTTCGACCGTAACAGCCTGCAAATCCTGACGGGAGCGCCCCAGAAACGGCCCGCCAGACGCCGTCAGGATAAGCTTGCTGACCTGACCGGTTTGCGCCGGGTCCAGCACCTGAAAAATGGCATTATGTTCCGAATCCACCGGCAAAATCCGCCCGCCATGCGCCTCAGCCCGATCAATAAGGGCACGGCCACAACAGACCAGACTTTCTTTGTTAGCCAGCGCCAGTATGGCACCCGTCCCTGCTGCCGCCCAGGTCGGTTTCAGACCGGCAATGCCGACAATCGCCGCCATCACCCAATCCGTCTTTCGAGCCGCCGCCTCACACAAGGCGTCCTGCCCGCAGGCGATGGCTAGGCCGGAATGAACCATAAGCGATTGAAACACCGGCCATTCGGCCTCATTTGCCAGAACCGTTATGTTCGGGCGGTATCTTAAGGCCTGCTCCGCCAGAAGCGTGGCATTGCTGCCGCCCGTAAGCGCCTCGATGACAAATTCGTGGCCAGAGGCGCGCCTTTCTTCCAGCAAGCTTAAGGTGGATACGCCGACTGACCCGGTTGAGCCCAGAATGGAAATATGTCGCACAGATTTTGTCCGGTTCATAAATGCGCTCCCAGCTTAACCAGAAGACGAATAGCCCCAATCGCCACAATGGCAAACATCAGACCATCAACACGATCCAGTAAACCCCCATGCCCCGGAATAATATTACCGGCATCCTTTACACCAAAGCGGCGTTTCAGGGCCGATTCCCACAAATCACCCGCCATGGTCGCCAGAGCCACCAGCAAGCCGACAACAGAAGCGGTTATGTAATGCTGAAAAAGACCGGTCATATCCGAAAGCGCACCCGCCGTCAGCATGCCGGCGATCAGGCCGCCTGCAAAACCCGCCCAGGTCTTGTTGGGCGAATAACGCGGCCACAGTTTCGGCCCGCCAATCATTTTTCCGGCGGCAAAAGCAGCGCTGTCTGCGGCCCAGGCGATCAAAAACGCAAACAAAACCCATTCCACACCGCGAACACTTTGATGCAGCCACATCAAAACAATCGCCGGCCAGCCAATATAGAAAACACCATAGGCCGCATCTATCCAGCCTATATACAGGCGATAGGCATAAAGCCCCGCACACAAGGACCCGAAAATCAGCATCAGGATGGACATCAACGGATGGCCCATATAGGCGGCAAACAGGGCGGCAATCGCCGCCACTGCCACGGCCACAGCAATGCGCCCCGAAATATTAGGGGCAATCATCACCCCCCATTCGAT
>JBAWDM010000109.1:0-4671 GCA_049590735.1 Asticcacaulis sp.
GGAAACAGGCTCTATATTCTGGCAAAAGGTTGTAAAAGTTTGCCTAACAAAGTTTTCGGAATAATGGCGGCATCCTGCGCGGCCAGACACAAACAGTCTTCGTCATCGGCAATCATGGGTGAATGGCTGTGGCGGTCGTCACAGACGATGAAATCCCCGACACCATAGGCCCCGAAACAATCGCTGAAACGGCCCTTAAGCACCAGAGTCGCCTCCATGCCCCTGTGGGTATGTTCCGGCATGACCATACCGGCCGCCACATGCATCAGAAAGGTTTTGGAGCCCTTAGGCGCGTGCTCGATATCAAGCGGCGCCAGCCAGACACCGGGGGCCGCCCAATAGCGGTTTTTGAACGCAGCCTGTCTAAGTGCCGTCGGCAGGGCGAGGCCTTTGAGGAAGGCCGGAACCTGTCTGATCGCAGGGGCATCAACCGGACGATCTATGCGCGCCAAGGCCAGCTCAAGCGCGGAGTCCGACATATCGACGCCCTGCACCTCTTCCAGAAGTGCGCCGCCGATATTGTCCATCAGGCGCAATTCATTGCAGCAGTGCTGACAAAAGCTAAGATGCGCCGACAGGGTCAGGCTCAGGCCCGGCGAACAGGCGCCACGGTGATAATCCCACAACAGCATATCATCCGGATGGTGCTGAGGTGCGCTCATTGCAGGCCTCCCGTTTTAACACAGGCGGCCCTCAGGCGTGACAGGGCCAGACGCATGCGCGACTTGACCGTGCCCAAAGGCAGGGCCAGTGCCCTGGCGATGTCGCCTTGCGACAGGTTTTCATAAAATGACATTTTCAGTATAACCAACTGATCCTCAGGCAAGGCCTGCATCAGTGGCCTTAAGGTTTGGGCGGCCTCATTGTCAATCAGCAGCTCATCGGCCGGCTTGTCGCCATCCCCCTGCCACAGATCTTCGGGCAGGTCACGCTTGCGCTTAACCTTGCGGGCGGCATCAATACGCAGATTGCGGGCAATCGTATAGATCCAGGTCGAGGCCGTGGCCTTGGCCGGGTCAAACATCTCTGCCTTGCGCCAGACGGTCAGCAGCACATCCTGCACCAGATCCTCTGCTTCGGCAGCCGTCATATTCTGGCCCATGACAAAGGCTTTGAGACGCGGGGCAAAATGTTTGAACAGGGCGGCATAGGCAGTGCGATCACGGTTTTGCGCAATCCGCGCAATCAGGGCTTCGGGCAGGGCCTCGGCTATTGCCGCCTGTTCCGCCTCAGTCCTGCTCAGATCACCTGTGTTCGTCATGCGCCTACTAAAGCCGATAAGCTGAGGTATTTCCATAGTTGGACGCATTGTCATAGCCTGTTCTGTTCATATTCCAATCAAAATACGGATGAACAGGGCATTCGGATCATTTTGGGGACGCGAAATTGTAAATATAAAGACATGACAGGCGCGGGATCAGGGTTGTCGCCCGGGGCCTAAAGCGCGCTGCGGGCGCCATGTCGTATGTGCAAAACCTTTACGCACCTCTGGTCTTCATCTACCGCATAGATGATGCGGTAAACATATGTACGGCTATGGTAAAGTAAATGTCTGAGATCCGGTTTCTCAGGCGCGACAGCATGGCGTAAAGGGAAGGTTTCAAGGCCCAGCACCGCGGCTTCCAAACCCGTAAACCAATTCTGCGCCAGGGTGGAATTGGCGGCATTAATCTCAGTATAGATACGACGTAAATCGCGAACGGCCCGCAAGCTGAGCTCAACGCGATATGTCATATTCTGCACGTAATTCGGCAAACACATCTCTGGCAGGATAGGTTTTGCCGGTCAACATATCTTCAATGCCCTGCCTTATGCCCTCAGAAGCATTGGCACCGGCAGCCATATCCAGCAAATTCTGATAGGCCTCTGCATCTTGCAAAACCGCGGCAGCACGGCCATTAACCGTCAATATAACCGGGCGCTTAGTTTGCGAAATATAACGCATAAACTCGGCCGAATGATTACGAAATGTTGTCATCGGCTGAATGTCTTTCGTAATGTCCATAAAGCGCTCCGCACCACATCATACCTGATTAGGTAATTTTGCGCTTATGCCGATCTCAGGTCAAGGCAGGCGCGCGATTAAATCGCCGGATCAACATCGCGGTTATATTCGGTGCGCAAACCCGCTTCCTTGGCCGATTGCAGGCTGTGCAGGGATTCAATCTTAGGCGCGCCTTCGGATGTCTTTAAGGGCATGCCGTCGATATCATACTGATAATCGCCAACATTAAAGGCCGCCGGATTCTTGCTGTCCTTACGCACCTGTAAGGCCAGTTCCTGATTTTCCACCTTAACCCACGCGCTGTCGTATAATCTGATACCCATAGTCTTGCCTTTACCGGTCTATTTTAACGCTTATTACCTAACCGCCTCACATCACCAAACACCGTGATGAGACCCCCTTGTGGCATAGTCTGTTCTTAAAACACACATAGTTTATGGTGAAATTTCGTCCATGACGCATATTAACCACATAAAAATTATGACACACGGCCTTATGAGCGCACCCGACACCGGATTATTTTGGCTTAGCTGGCGTGTTTTGGGGCCGGAAAGCCAGTCTACACCCGGCGCGTTTTTACGTCTAAGACAAAATTCATCAAAGGCTTGTGATAGGTCTGTCATTTGTTATGGTGCCGCCCTGTTATAACACGCCCCGTCGCAGAGGGCTGCAGGAAACGCCTTCAGGGAACCAAAGCATGAGCACGACCAACCTCTCTTATCTGATCGCCGGTCAAAGGCCGGGCCTGCTGGAAAAGCTCAGCTATGGCACAGGTGATCTGGCCTTTAATTTTTACTGGACGACCCTGTCGGCTTTCGGGCTGATCTTTTATACGGATGTGTTTGGCATTTCACCGATCGCCGCCGGCACCATGCTGCTGGTCAGCCGTATTTTTGATGCCTTTTCCGATCCGGTGATCGGCGCACTGGCCGACCGCACCCAGACCCGCTTCGGACGCTTCCGGCCCTATCTGATGGGCGGCATTATCCCCTTGAGCATATTGGGGATTGTGACATTTTCCGTGCCAAATCTGTCTGAGCCGATGAAACTCGTCTATGCCTATATCAGCTATAATCTTTTGATGCTGGCCTATACGGTCTGTAATATCCCCTATAATGCCCTGTCGGGGGTCATGAGCGCCAATACACAGGATCGTACCACACTCAACAGCTTTCGCTTTGTCGGCGGGTTTTTAGGCGGCACGATTGTGACCTATTGCACGCCGTGGCTGGTGGCAAAGCTGGGCGGCGGCACGGCAGCGCAGGGCTGGCCGCTCACCATGGCCATCTATGGCGTCGTGGCCATTGCCATCCTGTCCTTCCTGTTCAGCAAGGCGCGGGAGCGAATCGCGCCGCCCTTGGGTCAAAAGACCAATCCTCTGGCCGATATTGCCGATCTGATGCGCAACCGTCCGTGGCTGGTTCTGTTTGCCCTGGCCCTGATCATCATGGTGACGATCACCCTGCGCATGAGTACATCGGCCTATTATATGCGTTATGTGGTGGAACGTCCCGATCTGATCGGTGGCTTTCTGACCCTTTATGGAATTTCGCTGGCCGCAGGGGCTGCCTGCACGCCCATATTGACGCGCTTTTTCGACAAAAAGCATCTGATGATGGGGCTGATGGCTCTTGTCGCTTTGTTGTCGATCAGCTTTTACTTTATCCCCAAAGACCAGATTGTTCTCATGTTCGTCATGCAGATTCTGATCGGGCTGTGCCTTGGACCTAAATCCCCTCTGGCCTATTCCATGTATGCCGATACGGCCGATTTCACCGAATATAAGACGGGCCGCCGTGCCACAGCCATGACCTATGCGGCCGCTACCTTTTCGCAAAAACTGGGCGGAGCGCTGGCGTCCTTTATCATCGGCGCCGCCCTCAGTTCTGTCGGCTATGTCGCCAATGCGGCCCAATCGGCCGATTCGCGTCAGTCCATCCTGTTGTTAATGAGCATAGCGCCCGGCATAGTCGCCGCCATCGCCGTGGCCACCGTCTCTTTCTATAGCCTTAATAAGACCCGCATGGCAGAGATCACGCAGGAACTGCTGCGCCGCCGTTCAGACGCCCATCCAGACCAATAAAGAGCTATTATGACCGCCGCCTCCCCGCTGATTGCCTTTGACGATCAGGCCTGCCGCCTGTTCAGCCCAACCGCCCTGCCGCGCGCTTCGGGATTTTTGTGGAACCGTAAAATGATGCTGCATATAACGGCGCGCGGCTTTGCCACCGCCCAGTTCATGCAGCCGGAACCGGCCAAATATGCCCACGCCCCCAATCTGGAGGCGAAAACCTTCATGCAACCGGAACAGCCCTATTATGCCCACCATCCGGGGCGGTTCTTCTATGTGCGTGACCGCGACAATGGCGCCTTGTTTTCCGCGCCGCATGAGCCGGTGCGCAAAGCGCCTGAGCAGTTTGAATTTACGCAATATCCGGAACGCATGGCATGGCGTGTGCATCATAACGGTGTTGACATCCGCCTGACGCTGACCTTGCCGGTGGATGAGGCGTGCGAACTATGGGCGGTAGAGCTGCGCAATACAGGTAATGCCCCGCGCCAGCTCAGCCTCTGTCCGTATTTTCCCTTCGGCTATATGAGCTGGATGAACCAGTCGGCGCGCTTTGATGCCAAGCTGAATACCATTATCGCCTCCAGCATCACGC